>JBAYRB010000142.1:0-6624 GCA_041676905.1 Spirosomataceae bacterium | reverse complement strand
GGATGGTAAACTTACAAAAAGTTTTTAAGCCCTTAGAAACCTTCCGAATAGAATCCCTTTCAATATTCGACCAATGCCGTTTGAAGGTGCTATACGCAGATTTCTGGTATTCATTTTATATATTACATGATTTATGGGGTAATATACCTCAAATGAGAAAAAAATGTATAAAAGTGAGCAAGGTAGTATTTTGTTACCCGCTGACTGTCAAACGATTGATTTATAAATTTATGTTCTGTTTGCCTTCTTCTGATTTCACTTTCTAGGGAGGGTAAGGCGTAAAATCAAGTGAACAAGATAAGAGTATGGAGGACAGCTTGAACATCCTTTGAATGGGTAAATGGAGGCGTGCTCGAAAGTTTTCGCAACCTCAAGAAGTTGGACATTTCCTTTTTAATTCTTGAATACACCTCACCACCGTAATCACCGTCGAAATACATACGATAGAAGGCATAAAACTATTTCCGAAAGAAAATTAGTACCCTTAAAGGAGTAGCTATTTACTTATCCCAAAGGGGTTTGATGGTATCTAAGTCTTTCAATTGAGTAATATAAATAAATTCAACAACCCTAGCCTTAATGCTTCCGATGTTTAGCAGAGTACTTTTTTCCATAGCTACTGTATGTCTACTTATTGCTCCGTCTTTTGCCCAGAAAATAGAACAAAACGTTTTTTCGGGTATGTGGTTAAAGAAATGGTTATTATGCGGACCCATACCTTTACAAACGCCAGGTGATGAAGCGGTACGAGGCTGGTATCATTCTCCGGGTTATGAAAAGGATTATCTCCAGAAGTTCGGGGGAGAAACCAATTTACGCGTTAAGGAAGGCGATGTAGTTTCGTTCTCGGGTGGATCGGCGAGGTGGACATTCCATACAGTGAAGGATTCTATTGTGGATCTACGGGAGTTACTTTCCAGGGAAGCACCGGTATTGGCGTATGCGTATACGGAAATAACCTCTGACCGGGATCAAATGATGGCTTTGTCATTTGGAACCAACGACGGGGGAACACTTTGGGTCAATGGAAAACAAATTTGGGATCATCAAGTACAAAGAAGTTTAAAGACTGATAGCGATTGGATTCCAGTAGTCTTGAAAAAAGGGAAAAATACGGTTCTATTTAAAATTGAGCAACTTGGTAACCGATGGGAGTTTTGTGCTCAGTTACAATCATTTACCGTTGCAGAACTCGCCGAGCGTGAGCATCTTTTTCGTCTGGATCCACTTAAGACAGGTGGTTTGATCTGGGCATCTACTTTTCACGAAACCGTAATTAATTATTTGGTCGATCATGTAGATGTTCGGATAGAAAATACCTTGGGGCAAACGGTTTGGGAGGAAAAACGGAAGTCGCCTATTTCCGGAACGATACCGTTACCATCATCTGAATATCAGCAATTTAATATTCATTTTACAGTAGCATTAGTTTCGGGCGAGAAACTGAATTTTCGGCAAAGTATATTGGCCGGAGTGAAAGAAACCTATTCGCTATTTGCGGATGGGAAAACCCATTATTCCATTGCATTGGATACTGCAGCCTCGGCTTCAGAAAAATGGGCAGCGAAGGAGCTTCAACATTGGTTAAAAGAGGTAAGTGGGGCGGAATTCCCGTTAGTATCCTTACATGAAAGTAAATCCCCCCGTATTGTCGTTGGACATAATCATCTGGTTGAAAAACTTACTGGAATGGAAGCCCCCGCGATGTTGGATGAGACTTACTACTATAAAAATGCGAAGGAGGATATACTTATTTATGGGGGAAAACAACGCGGTACCCTTTACGGTGTGATGTCCTTTCTTGAGAATGAATTCGGATTACGCTGGTACACGCCTCAGGTATCGGTCGTGCCCCATCGAAAAAGTTGGAATTTTCATACAATAGGTCATAGCGAATCACCCGGGATTAGAGTTCGAAATAATTTTTACTATGAAGCCTTTGATCCCGTATGGGCGGCACGTAATAAAATGAACGGCTCGATGGGCTTACCCGAACAACCGGGAGGCGTAGAAAGCTACTGGTCTGTCCATACCTTTTATCCATTAGTTCCTCCTGAAGAGTTCTTTGAAAGTCATCCAGAATATTACAGTTTGCTTAATGGGAAGCGTGTAGCCCACAACGCGCAACTTTGTCTTAGTAACCCTAATGTTCTGGCTATAGTGACCGAGCGCATTAAAAAGAAAATGCGGGAAAGTCCGGAATATTTGATCTACGATGTCTCACAAAACGACTACTATAATCCCTGCGAGTGCGATGCTTGTCAGGCTATTGTGAAAAGAGAAGGGAGTGAGTCGGGAATAATGATTTGGTTCGTGAACCAGGTAGCTGAAGCCGTCGAAAAGGAGTTTCCCGATAAATTTATCGGCACCTTGGCTTATCAATATACGCGCTCGGTACCCAACTATGTAAAACCACGCGAGAATGTAGTAGTTAGGTTTTGCAGCATTGAATGTTGTTTCGCACACGATTTCAAAACTTGTCCGGAGAACCGATCATTCATGGACGATTTGACGGGGTGGGCCAAACGTGCACCACATCTCTATATCTGGGATTACGTTGTGAATTTTTCCCATTATTTGATGCCTTACCCGAATTTCGCTGTTCTTCAGCCCAATATTCAAACCTTTAGGGAGAACAACTCTATTGGTATCATGGAACAAGCAGCCTATCAAAGTAGGGGTGGCGAATTTGCGGAGTTGAGAGCATATTTAATAGCTCGACTTCTCTGGAACCCCGATATCGACACAAAAGCTGTCATCGATGATTTTATGTATGGATATTATGGGCGAGCCGGTCAGTATGTGAAGGAATATTTTGATTTGCTTCAAGGATTAGTAAAACCCGATACCCACATAGGTTTAGGTACGGAGCCGGTAGATCGGATTTTCACGGACAAGTTTATCGAGCAATCATTGAGTATTTTCGAGAAGGCCTATCAAGTCGCAGAAGATGAGGATAGGATTCATCGGGTCGACAGAGCCAAACTGCCGGTGTTATATTTGAAATGTCGGAGAACACCTTTAAAAGCCCGAAATGATGGGACCTACGAGGAATTTGTGCGCATCGCGGAAAGAGAAGGTGTTACACATATATCAGAAGCGGGTAAACCAGCATTGGATGCTTTTCATAAACAACTACAAACGGCAAAATAGGGGTGAGATAGAAGGGATTATCGGGGTTTAATTTTCAATTAAAGGGCTTTGTTCGATATCTTTACAGCTATTAATCAGGGCTAAATACAGATTTGGCATTCAATTTCACCTTAATCGATCCTATGAAAAGAGTGAATTTACTCCTAACCATTTTGTGCATTACCTTGATGGGTAACTCTTCTTTTGCACAAAATGCTGCGTTTTCCAAAGTTCCAGGCACCATCATCGCCCATGTTCCTCAATCGACTGGGCAATACATAGGTTCTCCTAGTTTAGCGATCTTGCCCAATGGCGATTATGTGGCTTCACACGATCTATTCGGACCTAATTCTACCGAAAATTCCCGTGCGCTTACCCGCATTTTCCGCTCGTCGGACAAGGGGAAAACCTGGAATCAAGTATCGGAAATCGATGGACAATTTTGGTCGAAATTATTGGTACATCAGAACGATCTATTCCTATTTGGTACCGACAAACACAATGGCAATGTAATCATTCGACGTTCGTCGGATAGGGGACTTACCTGGACGAACCCAGCTGGAGAATATAGCGGATTGCTTAGGGAAGGTCAGTATCATTGCGCCCCAATGGCTTTTTTAAATTATAACGGACGCTTGTGGAGGGCGATGGAGGAGGTGTCTCCCGACAATAATGGGGTAAGACACAAACCCTTTGTGATGTCAATTCCATTGGATGCAGATCCTATGATTGCGAGCAACTGGACTTCTTCAGCTTTATTGGAGATCGATACGACCCAATTACAAGAGAAATTAACCAGCTGGGTGGAGGGTAACGTGGTGGCGGGTCCGGATGGGCAACTTTGGAATATTCTACGGGTCAATAATCAAGCTAGTCTGGATGAAAAGGCTGCCTATGTTAAGGTAGCGGAGGATGGCGCTCGTCTTTCCTTTGATCCCGAAAATGGTTTACTTCCATTCCCGGGCGGAAGTAAAAAGTTCACCATCCAATACGATCCTGTAAGCAAGCTGTATTGGACTCTAACCAATTATATACCGTCGCACGTCCGCCGGGTAAATGAAGGTAAAAACCCCGCCACACTTCGGAATACCCAGGCTTTATTTTGCTCCCCTGATCTAAAATATTGGGAGTTCAGAACCATCGTCTTATTCCATAGGGATGTGATTAACCACGGATTTCAATATGTAGACTGGGTCATCGACGGTCGGGACATCGTATTTGTTTCCAGGACTGCCTATGAAGACGGGCAGGGAGGGGCACATAACAACCACGACTCCAACTTTTTAACTTTTCATCGGATTAAAAATTTCCGTAAAGCCCAATGATGGGAAGCGTCATCCCATCATAAATTTTCTGGGAGTTTGATCACGCAGATGTGCATAGCGCTGCCATCCTCTGCTAGAAAAGAGGACTGAATTTGCACCCGCTTTCCGTCAGGACTAAAGGAAGGGTGTGGGTGGTCGGGAGCTTTACGATTATGATTAGCACTTAAAAGCGTCATTTTCTGGTTTTCGCGGTTGATGACATAAATATTTCTTTCGAAAGTGTCTCCCACCAACCATTTTCCATCTGATGAACCATTGACATGCCAAAAGTTGCTGTTGCCAGGGGCTTGCCCCATCATTCGTAATTCGTTCGTTCTCATGTTCAGGACGGCCATCCCATTGGGTTTGATTCGAATGGCTGCGGGACCCCAGTCGGAAGCATCTTTAAACGATCGGGTCTCAAAATCATAATCGGCATTTTTATCCCCCATGATCGCAAATACGATTTCATCTTTTGAAAATACGGATTCATGGGTGACCCATTCGTACTCTGATTCTGGATAGAGTGGTTTTAATCCGGTACCATCGGCTTTGACTGTCCAAGTTCGTTGAGGGGCTTTACCTCCCGTTTCCCAGCAAAAGACAATTTCGCCAGGCACCCAAAAATTGGCTTGTATATGACCCACTTGGAAAGGAACCGAAATTACATGACTCACTTCTCCCGTTTTTAAGTTGACTTTAGCGATGCCTCCAGGGCCAGCCCCCCGATTTCTGGGTCCGAAGTTTTTTTCAATGCGTGTGCCGGGAGGTAGGTGTTGAGCTGCTTTTTCATTTCCTGTACGGAAATATATCCAGTCTTCATTGGCATCCAAAGCTAAATCGTATTGTGCGTCGAAAGCTGCCGGAATGGTTGCGACGATTTTCTGATAATGACTTTCCCCTTTTACCTGACTGTTTTTACTGTCCCGAAATAGCTTTTCTAAGTCTATTTCCACAATGTCTTTATCGTTACTCGAATTGGCCTTACGCATAACGAAAAGTTTCATAGATTTCCGGGCTACAAGTAAGTATCCCATAAAACCGCCTTCGGTCACCTGTACAATTTCACCGGTCTCCTCATTAACGGCTAATGCTTCCCCATTTTTACGATCTGAACGAAAAATGATCCACTGACCATCAGCGGTCCATTGGTTATGAGTTTGATATATTTTGGAATCTTTTACCCCTGCTTTGCTCGTCAAAAATACCATTTCGGCTCCAGTGACGGGATCAATCACGATTTTCTTTTCGGAGGGTAGGCGACTGCCTATCTGTGCAGTTGACGGAGCAAAAATCAGAAGGCTGGCGAGTGCAATGAGGTATTTTGATAGGTTGTGAATCGTTTTTGAAAAAATGGTATGCTTTGAAACGGACTGCATTATCTTAATTCGGTTAAGTAGTATTTAAATTCGACATAGATAGGTCCACAGGAAATTAAATAAAGTGCGAGTTAACCTTAATTTAATTTCCCAACTTACTAATTGGCTACCCAGAATACCTCAATTCGGACTATCACAGCGGGTTATTCAAGCGGTTGCCTATAAGGTGTATCGTATACCGACCGGTACCCACCTCCCATATTCCGCGCGATCCATAGCCGGTAATGTAGGTCGTCGGAGGGGGTTATAAAGGCTGTTTGAATTTCATCGGTTGCGGTCAACACTTTGATAATCTCCCTACCATCAGCAGATTTTGTTAAAACCACCAATTCATCCCGAAAATCGCCGTATAAATCAGCTGTATAGAGCAGTTTACTTTCGGGTATCGGGTTAGCGTGGACATTTTCGACTTCAACCACCTTAGTTCCGTTCCAGTTACCAATGGACCTTCCGTTGTCCCAAATGAGCTCACGGGTGTTATCCCCATCCCATTCTATGGGAAAGTGTTCAGCTGGAAATGGTTCTTGAAGAATTTCGCCCTTTGCTGAAAAAACGACAAAGTTACGGTCGTGATGGCCGGCACGATTCACGACGCATTCCATTCCCGGGGATCCGTCCCAAATATCAGCGGTCCAGCCGGCATGACCGTGCGACCAACGCTTATCATCTTCCCGATTATTTTTCCAAATGATTTTTCCACTGGACGCATCTACCAGGTAAGCGCCCGCATGAATTGAAGATTCCACCAAATAAAAGACTTCGAGACCCGGATTATCGGGAAGATAGTCCTGCACCGAAATAATATCGGG
>JBAYRB010000141.1:0-6664 GCA_041676905.1 Spirosomataceae bacterium | reverse complement strand
ATGGTGGGGTAGAGCTGGCCATGGCGCAATCATTGCCAGCTCTTTTTATTTACTAGTTAAGTTTTCTCAATAGGCGACTCGGTTTAGGTTTAAATAATACATTAACATTTATAGACCAGTACAGTCGATTCCCGTAATTATTATTTTTCCCTGCTCAGGACGGTAGGTAGCCCCCACCGCTTCGCAAATTGTATTGATTCGTTCCAATAGGGTTTCTTCTTTGAAATAAGTCGTTATAGGACAAGCGCTAAACGCCATTTCATCAAATTCTATTTCCATCCCGTAAGTTCTTGCCATTTCATTAAAAACTACTGAAATAGGCGTATCGTCAAAAATCAGCTCTCTAAATCGTTGTTTACTTTTATTCGTAACGGGAAACTCAACCGTCGACTTACGAATGGTACGAGCTGCGGTATTGACAACTACTTCTTCGTTGCCCACTAACATAACCCCGCCATTGGTGGAAGTGTAAACTTTTTCTCGTGAAGAATAATCCGCCAAATTGTAGACCGATACCCTCCCACTTATCACTTTAACCGTTACTCTATTTTCATTCTCCTGCGTAATAACGCGAAAACTCGTCCCTAAAACCTTTACAACGGCATCCATAGCATAGACTAAAAAGGGTCTATCGGGACTTGAAGTAACTTCAAAATAGGCATCACCCGTAAGCAAAACCTTCCTTTCGCCTGAGGTGAACCTGGCCGGGAACTCTAGCCTACTCCCCGGTAGGAGGGTCACCACACTACTGTCGCTTAACATGAGTGTGAGTTGAGAAGCCGTATCATTTATACGTATGATATTTTGATCTGCTTCACTAACTCCATCAGGCAGTGTTAGGTTAGAAATTGTAGGGATATCGTTTGAAACAAATGAGCTAGTCCAATCAGGATCTACCTTAAAAAAAATCCATGTCGCCGCGGTTGCAACAAATACGAGCGCAGCTGCTGCAATCCAACGAAAATTCCAGCGCCACAGGGGTAATGGGCCTTTTCGATTACTATTTTGCCGGATTTTCTGGATGTTATCTATATTTTGTCTGATTTCCTCCTCCGGGATTTGATGAGAATAAAGCTCATGAAGTGCAATGACGATCAGCCGAGCTTGATCATACTTTTCCTGGTTGATATCCGACGCTGACTTCCATTTCTCCCAATAAGCTTCCGACTGGTCATCGGGAGACAGGACCGCCTTTTTAAAGTACGGATGCTTCACCAGATCTTCTATTTCATATTCCCGATCATCCATAGGCTTTTGCCCCAAATTCAATAGCTTCGGTTAATTTTTTACTTTCTACTTAGTATGTTCCGCGATCTATAAATCCATACCCAAAAAATGGAGATTTTTTTTTATCAAATGTGAAACCTTACGGTAACCACCTGAAATACAGGGCTGTACAACCTATTAAAAACCAGACCAATAAAGGGACAATCCATTTTTTTCTTAGGTCGGAAAGCGTTCTATGAAGAAGATTTGCTACACTTTGTCGGGTTAAACCCATAATATCTGAGATCTGATCGTATTCTAGATTCTGGTAAAATCTCAGATAAACGATTTCCTTCTGTCGTCGGGTTAAACTACTTAAAAGGTCTTTTAGTTGATTTATTTTCTCTCTTTCTAATTCAGAAGCTACAATAGAAAGTTCGACCGGGAAGTTTACCTCTTCAAAAAATTCTAGTTCAATTGGCTCTCGGAAACGCCGAAGCTTAATACTTTCTTTAATTACCTTATTTCTAATGGCTTTAAAAAGGTAGGAGCGAATTTGAAAAGGATTACTCAAACGTCTCCTTCTCTCCCAGAGTTCCAGAAATAATTCCTGCAAACAGTCCGCTGCAAAATCTTTATCCTGTGAAAGTTTCAGGGCATAGTTCAAAAGCGGGGGATAAAAAGTTTCGGTTAACGTTTCAAAAGATTCTACATCTCCTTTTTGGAAACGTTCCCATAACGTGCGGTGCAGTTCATGCTCTGAATCTATGTCCTGAAACTCATCCAATAGCTATTTATTTTTTAATAGGTACAGCGGAAAAATATAGACAAATAATACACCTCGTCATCCTAAGATTTAAGTCATGCAATTTATTATGAACTTTAGCACTTACCCAATAGTTACCCTTGCTCCATCCCTGCGGATCGATTCGTAAATAGCATCAACTACCTTCATATCTTTCCAACCTTCTTCACCGTTGACATTAGGATCTGGAGTACCGTTTAAAATGCAGTCGGCCATGCCGTCCATTTGTAAAGCCTGGTGAACGGTATGAGGTAAGTTCATAGGGCCATCTTTAGTACGACCTCGGATGGGACCGTAACCATAGGCGGGGCTGAGTTCGACAAAATTCTTTTCTCCTATGACATACAATCGTTCATAATTGTTGAAATTATAGGTAGTGCCACAAGATGCTACCGTACCGCTCGGAAATCCCAGTTGGAAAAGTACCGTCTCGTCGACTTCCGCAAATTTTACGGGATCCGTTTTAATCTCCTGAGCGCTTACCCATATGGGCTCTTCACCCGTCGCGTAACGAGCACCATTAATGGCGTAAACACCTACATCCATCAAAGCCCCGCCACCGGCTAGCGCCTTCTTTAATCGCCACTGATTAGGATCACCAATACGAAAACCCATATAGGTATTCACATGCTCAATTTTACCCAGTTCCCCTGCTGTCCTCATTCGTATCAGCTCTTGGGTATGCGGTTCAAAATGTAACCTATACCCCACCAATAATTTAACTGCTGCTGCCTTACAAGCATCTATCATTTCTTTCGCTTGAGCGGCGTTGTCGGCCAAGGGTTTTTCACAAATGACGTGCTTCCCAGCCGCCGCTACCTGTAATACATGCTGATGATGAAGTGAATTAGGAGTAATGACATATACGGCATCGATAGCTGGGTTGTTCCTAATTTCCCCCAGGTTTTCATAATTGTAAATATTCTTATCGGGAATGCCCCACTCTTTCTTCCATGCGACAGCTTTGGACGGGGTGCCGGTCACGATTCCGGCTAAAGTTACCTTCTCACATTGTTTAATGGCGTCGGCAACGCGGCGGGCATAGCCCCCCAACCCCATTAAGGCAACGCGTAATTTTTTTTGACCGGATGGACGGATGGACGTAAGTCCCGCATACATCTTGTAATAAGCCATACTGGCTATTCCAAAAGAAACTGATTGTAGAAATTTTCGTCGAGAACGCATAACCGATTTATTTTACTTTATAGGTATGAGTTTTTCTTCGTATAAGATAAAAGTTGAAACTACCGATTCCATAGTAAAATTCCATTATAAACTTAAAACCTATCCAGTTAAATCGTAAGCTTTGCAAAATTATACTTTTGAAATTATTCGATCGAAACGCATCATTCCACACCCTTAGTCCTTTATAAATGAGAAAATTTAGTCTTAGCGCCATCCTTTTTTTTCAGATCGGATACCCCCCGTATGCCTGGACTCAAGACCAGCCTGACAAAGGGATGTTGAAAATTCATCTCGACATGCGAACGACCCTCTCGGAGGGAAAACGCCTGCGTATGGGAGGAGCAAGTGTGGGATGGGAATGGGGAAAAAATCGCCATGAGGCCACATTGGGTTATTATTGGACAGGTAACCGAGGGCGCAACGACCTGTCACGCCTGCAAAATTTAACGATCACCACCTTACCGACTTCAGAAACGATGGAATCGGATCTCCGTTTTTTGAATGCGGGTTATTGGTTAACCATAAAAGATTGGCCTCGTTGGAAAATTTCAACTCCATTGGAAATAGGCGTGGGTAGAGGGAAATTCACAAGTCAATCCAACGGAGAAATGCACGTTGAAAGGGTGCAAATTTTCCCGTTACAAGCAGCCGTTTACGGTGAATGGAAAGCTACCCGATGGCTAGGTCTTGGAAGTCATGTGGGTTATCGGCATTACTTGTCTTCTCAAAACCACTCTTCCCTAGCAGCCCTTAATGGGATGTATTACCGTTTCAGAGTGTTGTTGTACATTCAAACCTATTACGATTGGCGCGATTTTCTATTCCGAGACAAACCTCTTGCCTCTCCTTTCTATAAGAAATCAAAAGAAAATCAATAGCAAAGCCAAGCCGGGTAATGTTTCGCTAATTCAGAAATCGTTATTTCAGCAATACGCCATCAGCCAAAAAGGTAAGTTCTTTTTTGGGCTCTTTGATTTTTTCGATTTCCTCCTTGCTTTTTCCTGCGTCGTAGGCGTAATGACGCAATTCCGCCACAGGTGTAGTTTTGATTTTAGCCTCACCTTCAAAAACAACGGTGCGCCCCTGAATATTTTTAGGAACGAAAAAGGCATAGTCTTTGAATTTCACGCGCATGGTTTCACCATTGTCAAGCTTAATGGTCATCCAACAGCCTTTCATCTGACATACATCCACCACTTCACCCTCTACCTTTACGTTGGCTGATTCCTTGTCACCCAGCTCCTTTATCAGGTTGGTAGCAACAATTGCATTTTTATCATCAATGTTTTTTCCGAAATGCTTTTCCTGAGCAACGCTTACGTGACTTAAAAATATAGCCAATACAATCGACAATACGGACTTCATAAATAGTTGATTTTACATTTATTTTTTGACTCCATGCATGCCATTGAAATGCGGGGTTACACCACTCTTTCCTTTTCTGGCAACAACCTCGAAAAGTATCATATTTCGGTGATATTTCAAAAAATACAGGAAAGCTTTAGAAGACGATGGTAAATGATTCCAGGTTATCCTTCAATAATTTACAAGATCGTGTTATTTTTAGAATAATTTTCCACTCATTAAGCCTTAATCATGCTTCGAATCACTTACTTGACCTTCATCTTCCTAGTTTTCGGAATTACCGCCTGGGCACAGGGTTCACTTTTCAAGGGTGAAATTGGAGTTCAGACCTACACTTTTAGAAATAGCTTTCCTAACGGAGTGGAAGCTACCCTAGACACCATCAAATCGTTCGGCTTTATAGAACTAGAAGCGAATCCACCTAAAGGCGTCTCCCACGAAGAATTTAGAAAAATGTGTGACGCTCGCGGCTTGAAAATTGTAAGTACGGGGGCTGACTTTAACGAACTCGCTAAAGACCCTATGCAAATCGTACGGAATGCTAAAATACTAGGAGCATCGTATGTAATGGTAGCCTGGATTCCCCATAATCCGCCCTTTAGCCTGGACGATGCAATGCGGGCTTCGGAAGTGTTTAATAAAGCTGGTAAAATTCTAAAGGAAAATGGGTTAACGCTCTGCTACCATAATCATGGTTATGAGTTTATCCCCCATGGTAAAGGGACCTTATTCGATTTCATGATGGAAAACACCGATCCTGAATACGTTTTTTATGAACTCGATGTACTTTGGGCTATTCACCCAGGCGCTGACCCGGTGGCTCTGTTAAAAAAATACGGTAGTCGTTTTAAGTTGATGCACCTTAAAGATTTGAAAAAAGGGGTTAAGGGGGATTTTTCCGGAGGGACTCCTACGACTAACGACGTAGCTATCGGCACCGGGCAAGCGAAATTTCCGGCCATCATTCGTGCTGCACAGGCGGCCGGAATTGAGCATTATTTCATTGAAGATGAAAGCCCCACCTTCATGCAACAAATTCCGAAATCGATTGCCTACCTGAAAGGGTTGAAATAAAAATCATAGGTATTGTTTACCCAACCTGTTTTTCAATGAATAAATTTTCGTGGCCTTTATTTAACGCCATGCCCATTGTGGCGATTGGACGAAATTTGGAAGCGGAAGACCTCCAGGCTTTTCTTCCTGGTTTTCTGGCAGGGGGTCTAAGTACGTTGGAAATTACCCTCAACAGTCCGAACGCTAGCGCCCTGATTGAAGCGTTATCTGAGGAATATCAAGGACAATTAAATATTGGCGCAGGTACCGTACGTAATATGGATGATCTGGAAATTGCTTTGAAAGCAGGGGCTAGTTTTATCGTGACGCCGATCTTGGATGAAGCGGTGATAAAAGAATGCTTACGACTCCAGATACCCGTTTTCCCAGGCGCCTTTTCCCCCACAGAGATTTACAAGGCTTGGGACTTAGGTGCCACCATGATTAAAGTTTTCCCAGCCAGCGCCGTAGGTCCGGACTACCTCAAAAACATCTTAGCGCCTTTAAACAACCTTGAACTACTACCCACGGGGGGGGTCAACTTAGACAATATCCCAGCCTATTTTAAGGCAGGTGCCCGAGGATTTGGAATTGGAAGTCCCCTATTCGATAAGAAGTTAATTGAAGAGAAAGACTGGGAAGGACTTCGAGAGCATTTTGCCAAGTTCACTCAGCTGATACAGGAACTGACCGAGGGTAAAAAATGAGTACGCCAACGTTAGGGGTAAGATAACACCGCGGGATTTGATTAGGTCTAAAACGTGCCTTCGTCAGGCAACGTCAATGCACTCTCCCCAATCCCCTCCCCCTTACCACAACCCCGTAGGGGTGCCATTATTGTAGACGCATAATCCGCACACGGTATCCACAACCCCGTAGGGGTGACATGATATAATCCGTCCCGTTTTTGGAAATACCCCCATCTTTTGCCCCATAGTCCGTCCCAAACCACCCGTCCACCTGCGCTTAATCACCAACCACAAAAAAAACCCGTAAGGCCCATTCCCTACGGGTATTCTCTCCATTTATCCTTCTTTGTAATTCCCTATT
>JBAYRB010000140.1:0-6731 GCA_041676905.1 Spirosomataceae bacterium | reverse complement strand
TCCAGATCATGCCAGGAATAGGTCGCCCCTACCCGCACCATTTCTTCCGATTGGGGTAGTATAAATATACCCTGATTGACGATCGTGTTCAAATCATATCCCGGCATAAAACAGTCTATGATCTGTCCTTTCACTGGATTAAAAGGTAGCCAATTGAAAAGCTTTTCCTGTTCAGCACCCACCCCCATACAATTGATCACAGCTCCAAATCTTAGATTCTGCCATAGAACTCCATCGTCTGCTACGGTTAAGTCCTGTGTTGAAAAATGGGCAGGAAGATAGCTTCCTAATTTTTCAAAGTAATTTCGACTTTGATCAAGGAAATTGGGTAAATCCACCCAGCCGGCTTGCTTAATAGTAATCCCATCAAGGGGGGCATGAATGAGTTCACTTGATGGATAATCGGTTTGAGCCGTAGAAATATACGGCTGATGGGATTCTTCTTTGGCCAGGGAGAGATAGCGTTCTTTTTCAGCCTCATTTCGGAACGGCCTGTACATCTCCATAGGGTGATAAAATGTCGTTTCAAGACTCCTTTCAATCCTTTGATAAAACGACTTCGCATAGGGGAAAAGCTCATCCGCCAACCAGGTTTTTACTAGTTTCCTACCGGTGACCGGATTAAATATTCCCGCTGCTACCCGGGTTGAACAGGGTAATTGGGGATCGTCAATAATGAGTATTTTTTTATTTGCCCAATGGAGATGCCAGGCTACAGAAGTTCCGGCAATTCCCTGTCCCACAATCAAATAATCGAATGTTTGCATAGACCTAGTGAGCTCTATTTTGAGTCTCTCCCTTCCGCGATAGACTAGCGATACGAGCATCGGCCCAACTCGTAACCAGATCGACTTGTTCGTCGATGGTCAAATAGGTATTATCAAGTAAGATGGCATCCTCTGCTTGAATCAACGGACTTTCTTGGCGAGTGGTATCATAAAGGTCTCTCTTTCTTAAATTTTCCAATATTTCTTCCAATGGCACGATCTCTCCTTTTTCCGCCAGTTCACTTTGACGACGCAGTGCTCTTACCTTTACATCTGCGGTCATGAAAACCTTCAACTCTGCCTGAGGGAAAACCACACTACCGATGTCTCTGCCGTCCATGACCAAACCTTTGTCTTTACCCATGCGTTGCTGTTGAGCAACCAGCAACCGACGTACTTCAGGGATAGCGCTTACCTGACTTACATGGTCGGAGACTGGCATTTTCCGGATTTCTTGTTCGACATTTTTGCCGTTTAAAAAAGTCTCGTTAGCGAGTGTCTCCAAGTTTCTGCGAAAGGAAATATCTATTTCGTCCAAAGCTTTCGCGACTTCATCTGTATTGGCTAATGGAATATGGTTGTCGAGGATGTACAGGGTAACAGCCCTATACATAGCCCCGGTATCTACGTAGGTATATCGTAAGTTTTCAGCTACTTTCTTGGCTGTAGTACTCTTTCCACAGGCCGAATAACCGTCAATTGCGATGATGATTTTGTACATTCGGGCTACTAAAAAAACGATTGAATTAATTTGCCCTGGCAATATCTAACTTTTCGTTGGATCTGTCGCGATGATAATCCGAAAAGTCGTTCCTTTCCCTGGTTCGGTATCTTTGACGAAAATTCTACCCCCGTGGTAATCTTCGATGATCCGTTTGGCAAGGGTAAGACCCAAACCCCAACCTCTCTTTTTTGTACTAAAACCCGGATTGAATAGCTTTCGTAAGATCGCAGGACTGATCCCCTTTCCGGAATCCTTGATATCAAATATCAGTTCATCTTTACGGGCAGCAGGCTGCATGGTAATTTGGATATGGCCTACCCCACCCATGGCATCAACCGCATTTTTACAAATATTTTCAATCACCCATTCAAACAAATTTTTATTGATGATGGCTTGTTGGCCCTCGGGGATATGATTGATAATGGTAAATTTCACCTTGGTCGATACCCGTTTCTCCAAGTAAGCGATAAATTCATATACCACTTGGGTTATATTTTCAGCTTTCAAAGTCGGTGCAGAACCAATATTGGAAAACCGATTGGTAATCATTTCCAATCGTTTCACATCCTTTTCCATTTCATCGGCAATGGAGTGGTCGAAGTTGGGGTCGGAACGGAAATATTCGATCCAGGCGATCAAAGATGAAATCGGGGTACCTAATTGATGTGCTGTTTCCTTGGCTAGCCCTACCCACACTTTATTTTGTTCTGCATTTCGCGTAGAACTGAATGCGAGATAGGCTAGAAAAAAGAGAATGAACAGTCCACTGAGTTGGATATAAGGGTAATAGCGCAACTGACGAAGCAGTTTTGAACTACTGTAGTAGATATAGCCGGTTTTACCTTCGTCCAGCTTCACGGGAATCGGCTCATGTGATTGCCCCATCGAAGCCACCATTTCCATGAGGACTTCCTGTTCTTTTTCGACTGAAACGTTACGGGGTAAATCGATATTCACGTAATAGCCCGGTTCCCCATTTTCGTCCACATATATAGCCGGAATTTGGTAATAGTTATGGGCTTCCTCGATGATGTTAAAAACAGGGGTAACATCTTCATTACTAATCGATTTATGCGCATTTTCCAATACCTGAGCATACAAATTCATCTGTCGCCTTTCACGTTCTTCGAACTTGTTAACTAGGGTATCGGTATAGATGAGAGAAACGATACTTATTAGTACCAGGTTGATACCAATAATGATTTTCAATCTTTCCTTCTGGCCATAAGAGAAATAGGACCGCCCCCAACGCATTCCGCTAAGAACCGTTTCAGCGCTGAACCTAATTTTTGACTTTTTTTTTTCGTCTTTTACTTCCATACCACTCGCCCTCTGGACGGCCTATCGCATTAGGATTTCTTTTATTGAGGGATTCAAATATATTAAAGCAGAGTCGGATTAACGAATTCCCACAAAATCTTGGTTGAATACATCTTTGAATACTGATCTTTTCCTCAGATACAAAGGCAACGTACACCGTGTGATTTCCGTATTGGAGATACGTAGGGATATTGCAAAATTGTAAGAAAGTAACGCGGGCGTTAGACCGGTGATAGGGCTTTTAAAACTGACGAAAATCAGTAAATCACATGACATCGGAGTGCATTTTTCCAGCATAAAAAGCAGGGTATAAAAATATAATTTATAGAGGTTCTAAATAGGTTTTTATTGCTTAAAATGTATGTCTGAATATACAGTTTAATCTTATTTTTGTATTTACAAGATTCTTATGACATTAAGGTAATATGCAGAGTTGGTTTCAAGTCGTCAGTCTGACTTATCGAAAAGCTCCCCTCACCGTTAGAGAAAAAATTGCATTATCGGAGGATGAGGCCAAGTCCTTCATGCTGAAGGTAAAGGACTTTTTTGACGTATCTGACTTGTTGGTGGTTTCCACTTGTAACCGTACAGAAGTTTACGTCAATTCCAGTCAGTCTTTAACTACTGAGCTTATAAAGCTATTGTTAATTTTCAAAGGAATTTCAGATTCAGAAGAATACCTTCCCTATTTTGAAATTTTTGAAAACAGTGAAGATACAATTCGCCATTTGTTTGAGGTAGCGACAGGTTTGCACTCTCAAGTGGTGGGTGACATGCAAGTGCCCAACCAAATCAAAAGAGCTTATCAAGCGTCAGCTGATGCGCAACTTGCAGGCCCTTTTCTCCATCGATTGATGCACACCATTTTCTACGCTAATAAGCGTGTTGCGTTAGAAACCGAATTTCGGGATGGTGCAGCATCCGTTTCCTATGCGGCCTCCGATCTGGCTCTCTCTTTGGTACACCAGCCGAAAATCCTCATCGTAGGTCTGGGTGAAATCGGACAGGATGTCTGTAAAAACCTGGTAGCGCGTGGGGTAACGACCATTCAGATCACGAATCGTACCCGTAAAAGAACCGAGGAAGTTGCAGGTGAACTGGGGTGCGAGGTGGTGGAATGGGAAGACCTGGACAAGGCCATGGCCAAATCGGATATTGTGATTTCGAGCATCACCCGCAGCGAACCTCTCTTTACCAAAGAACGCGTTGCTGAATTAGGAAATCTAGTTTCTTACAAATATTTCCTTGACCTATCGGTTCCGAGAAGTGTTGAACCTACCGTAGAGGAATTGAACGGAATTGTATTATACGATATCGACTCCATCCGTTCACGGACTGATGAAGCCCTACAAAGAAGAATCGCAGCTGTACCAGCTGTAAGAGCGATCATTGAATCGGCGATGGTTGAGTTTAACGACTGGTCGAAAGAGATGATCGTTTCTCCTACCATCAATAAATTAAAAGCTGCATTGGAGCAAATTCGTCGGGAAGAGCTCAGCCGCTACATGAAAGGCCTCAGTGATAGCGAGTTAGCAGTCGTTGAAAAGGTAACTTCGTCGATGATGCAGAAAATCATCAAACTACCTGTTTTGCAGTTAAAAGCAGCCTGTAAACGGGGTGAAGCCGAGACTTTGATCGACGTCTTAAACGACCTATTCAATTTGGAAGCTCTGCCCGATCCCCAAGCAAAACACTAATCAAAAGCGGTTTATCGGGTTTTCAAATCGTATACAGGTAGACAGGACTTTCCCTAGGTTGAATGCTCTCCGGTTGACCTGTGCTAAGTCAATTATAACCCTGTATTTCCCAACTGGGAAGCAAGAAGCATGGATTCGATTTACGAAATAGAAGGCTTAACAGCATCACCTAGATTACTGGCGGAATTAAAAGCACATAGTATCCGAAAGTCTTTTAAAGCCGGGACGGTAATATTGGACGAAAATTCTCATATTCGATCCATACCGATTGTGGTAAAGGGCTCGCTAAAAGTAGTGAGAACTGAAGAAGATGGTCGGGAAATCCTACTCTATTATATAAAGCCCGGAGAAAGCTGTATTATGTCCTTGCTGGGCGGTTTACACAATGAAACTAGTAAAGTCAGGGCGGAGGTCGAAGAAAATGCCGAGATCCTATTCTTACCGATGGAAAAGGTATCTATTTTGATCAAAGAATATCCGGAATGGCTGGACTACATCTTTAAAATGCATCATAAACGATTTGAAGAACTCCTTGAAATCGTCAATGCTATTGCCTTTAAGAAGGTGGATGAACGCCTCTGGAACTTGCTGCAAAAAAAGGCGGAACTAACCCAGTCAACGGTCCTTCAAATTACACATGAACAGTTGGCTAATGAATTGGGAACAGCGCGTGTTGTGGTATCCCGTCTTCTAAAGCAGTTGGAAGAAAACGGTAAACTTCTCTTAGGTCGAAATAAAATTACCTTGTTACAGGGCTGAATTTCAAGCGGCTATCCTGATATTTCGCTACCGGATACATCTTATCTTTAAAATCCGGCAACCACACGGTCCAGACAATTGCGACTATTAAGCACATTCTTCTGTTTAAAAGGCTATTCCCTCCCCCACTCGAAATCCCTCAGGGGGAAACGATTCAAAAAATGTCGCTCCTAACCGCATATTAAACCTCGTAACGACACCAAGATCCTGAGTATCCGGGTTTTGGATAATTTCTGACTCAAAACCAAAACGTGTGAAGAGTATTGTATTCTCTAGACTTGTGTTTCTTCGGTTTAATGCCTAAACGGGTACAATGCATTGGAATAGAGCGGGGTAAGCAAGATTCATTAAACCCTGAAATGCCCCCCATGTGATACGGGAAAGAAATTCTTAATCTCGGTATTCAGGTTTCCCCGAGTATACTGAGTCTAATAGGAATCGACCTAATTTGAGTCTAACTGGTATCTCAACATAGTTAAATGAATCCAGGAGGTTCTGTTAGACAGGGACTTCCTCTCCCTTACTTTGGTTCATGATGATCACAGTAATAATCAACCTTCCTGCCCAAATGCGGAGGAACTGCCTAACGAGATTAGCCCGATAAACCTTTTTCCGACGCAAGCGCCTCCCAACCGTTTTTTATTTCCTAACCGCTTACTTTCGGTTATAAATACTTGATAGCCGGATGGTTAACCGCCTCTTGCGTAACTTGAAATGGGTGGGTGGGTGGGGGGAATCCCAGACACAAAACTACCAATCGCAAAGGGTATTGTCCAATTCATGAACCAATCCCAGGGTAGAGTAGTTTCCGACACATAAACTTACGTTATACCGATCACCACTGCGTGATACGAAGAGTTGACCTCGACCGAAATATCTCTAGGTTTAATTCTACACAACTCTCAAGAACTACGCTTGAACCAAATTCCCTCCACAGGGCTTACTATCCGTGCGACGGACAATGCGAATGCACAGGAACTAGATTTGGTCCCCAAAGGGATCAATCCCACGATTCTTCCAATCCCAGTCAACCTTATTCAAAGAAATTTCCACCAAACAAAATGGAAGCGATGAGTAGGGTAATAAGAATATTAAATCCTTGCGCTAACAGAAAAGCATACAACGGCTTTTTGTTTTCGTGCGAGAATAACTCGGAGAATTTTGTTTCCAAACCGATGCTGGTAAATGCCAAGGCAAACCAAAGCCCTTGAATACTTTTGATCCCACCTTTGACTTCCGCTACAGTCCCTTCACTCAATACGAAAGAAAACAGAAGCGAAGCGATTAGAAAACCAACGACAAATTTGGGAAAACGCTCCCAGATTACCCCAAGGGTAGGTTTTTGAACATGTCCATTTTCATTTGCGGCTGTTTTCGAATAGGTCCAATACACACTAATGGCGAATGCTGCTACCCCTAAGAGTACATTTTGTGAAAACTTAACGATCGTACTAATTTTTAGTG
>JBAYRB010000139.1:0-6732 GCA_041676905.1 Spirosomataceae bacterium | reverse complement strand
TTTCTCGTTTAGTATTACAGCACCTCACCCCAACCCATCTCCTTCAGGCGAGGGTGGGTGGCTGTATCCAATGTGAGTAAAATTGTGGTGATATAACTTGCCTTGATTATTTAAATCTTTTAGCCCAAAAATTCCCTATTCAAAGAAAACTGTCGATCAACAACGACCAACGCAAACCCCGTTAGGGGTGGCATTATTATAAAAAAATCCCTGCTAAAGAACAGGGATTCTCTATCTCCTTTTGGGAGGTCAATATCTCTACTGCCTCACTTTAACAAGCGCGACAGAACTGCTTACCACTAATCGTTATGATTACCGTACGTCTTCTCTTTGTAAATTGCCCTCAAACGTTGCTGACGGCGAAGTACAGAAGGCTTTTGAAATGCTGTACGAGCACGGAGTTCCCGCATTCTGCCAGTACGTTCAAATTTCTTTTTGTACCTCTTCAGTGCACGGTCAATTGATTCGTTGTCTTTAATATTAATGATTAGCATATTAGATGATGATAATTTATCTGCTTTAAAAGGCCACAAAGATAATATTCCAAAAATTATGAATCAATGATTTTGACAAAAAAATAGATATTTGCCCAAAACATGATTTTATGAAGGAAAAGTTAGCGGTCATCGACCTAGGAACCAATACGTTTCAAATGATGATAGCCGAAGAATTGGAAGGCGGCTTTCAGACGGTTTCTCAAACCAGTATTCCCTCCAGACTAGGGAAAGGGGGCATAAATCATGGCTTTATTACGGATGAAGCTATTCAAAGAGCCCTTTCCGTTTTGGGTGAATTTAGAAAGTTACTTGTTTCCCAAGACGTAAAACCCGAACGAACCTTCATTTATGGCACGAGTGCGGTACGAAACGCAGTTAATCGTACCGAATTACTTGAAAAAATACAAGAACAAATGAACGCTCCCGTGCTTGTGATCGACGGTAGCCAAGAGGCACAATTGATCTATTACGGGGTTAAACAGGCCGTTGAAATTGATGAAACGCCCAATCTTATTATGGATATAGGCGGAGGAAGCGTCGAATTTATCATCGCAGACCGACACAAGGTATTCTGGAAAAACAGTTTCGAAGTGGGCGGACAACGCTTACTTGAAAGGTTTGTCAAAACGGATCCTATCAGTCCTTCTGCCATTCGGCAAATTCACCATTTTCTGGAGCAAACGCTCATCCCCTTAATGAATGCCATTCACCAATATGCTCCCCAAACCTTGGTTGGCTCTTCAGGTACCTTTGAAACCTTGGCTGAAATCGAACACTGGCGCCAATACCAATGCTGGCCGCCAACGACGCAGCTCGCTTTTGAAATATCCATGGATAGCTTCTACCAAAGTAGGAACTTGATTCTAAGCTCTAATCGGGAAGAACGCATGCGCATTCCTGGGATGAAAGAATTACGGGTGGATATGATCGGATCAGCCCTCTGTTTAATCGACTTTATCGTCCAATCCACTGGGATAAAATCCCTCAAAGCATCGCGCTACTCCTTGAAAGAAGGAGCAGCCTTTTTGCTTGTTCAAAATAAATTTGTCTTTGACCTTTAGGGAATAGTATCCGTAGCAGGTTTAAATCGTAGCACGGTATCGATAGGCGATACAGCAGGTCCTTTGTCTTTCTTCCCAAATACTGAAACGTTGATATACCGCTTAGGATGTTCACGGAAATTCGCTAAAAGCTGATTCAAACTAATCATGGTGTAGTTGAGATTAGTATAAAGCTCATCGTCGGTCAATAGTTTTCCCGCCGTACCTTCTCCGGATTTAATTCCTGCCAACAGGCCTTGAAGCTCCTCGATGGTCTGCCTTGCTTTGGCTACGGTGCTTCCCAATGAAACGGCATTTAGTGAATCGATCAGGGTATTGGCATTGTTCAACAACGGTTTAATACTTTTCTCTGTTTCCACCAAGGAGGCTGAAAGGGTATTCAAATTAGTTAGAAGACCGGTGAGTTTGGTTCGATTTTCGGTCAAAAGCGCATTCAACGAATTACCGGTCTGATCGAAATTTGCCAATACCTTATTTAGTGTTTCCCCAGTTTGTTTAAAACCTTCCGTTACCACAACGAGATTCCTCACCAAGGAGTCGGCGCTTGACAGTACAGGACTAGCTTGATTTTGCAACAAAGCCATGATCCCGAGCTCTTTATCTCCTTGTATTGTCGCCTTATCGGGAATCATTTGATCTGAGGTTCCCATAGCTAATCGAATCGCCTTTCCCCCCAACACGCCTCCGTCTACTAATACGGCTTTAGTACCCTCAGGTAAGGGCACATTCTTACGGATATCCAGTGTGACTTTCAGTTTGTTCCCGTTTTGAGGCATTAACTCGATGCCGGCCACCCTCCCGACGGGATAACCGTTCAAAATGACGGGATTGGAGGCCGCCAGCCCGTCTACATTATCATATTCGACGTAATAGACATTCGATCGGGAAAAAATATCGGAACCTTTTAGAAAATTGAATCCGAAATACAAGACTATAAGCGATATTAAAGCCAACAGCCCCACCTTTGCTTCTCTGGACATCTTCATCTACAGAATGATAAAATCTTTCGTTGTAATTAATTTAATTTTTGCCTTTGCGGCTGCGTTTTGTGCTTTATTTTAATCGGCAATTTCCACAGCTTTCTTATACTCCCCAAACGCTTTCATGATTCTTTCTGCCGTTTCCGCATTGCCTTTCGCAGAGATCAGGTAACGTTCTTCTTCCGGTGTACTCAAAAAACCGATTTCGACCAGAACACTGGGCATGGCGGTTCTCCAGAGTACTAGGAACCCGGCTTGCTTGACCCCCCTACTGTGACGCGCAGCTCCGAAATGCTTTTCTACTAATTGAGCAAAACGGAGGCTATTGGTTAGAAAGGCACTTTGGTAGTTGGCTAGCATGATATAAGCTAAGGGCGAACTGGGATCAAATCCCTTATATTTTTCCTGATAGTTAGTTTCTTTCAGAATTACCGAGTTTTCCCTTTTCGCAACTTCTAAGTTGCTATCCGTTTTATGAAGCCCCATGACGAAGGTCTCTGTCCCCTTTACGACCTTGGATCGAGGACTCGCGTTGCAATGCAACGAGATAAACAAGTCGGCATTATTCCGGTTTGCAAAGGCCGATCGCTCTGCAAGATCGACAAATTTATCGGTTGTTCGCGTGTAAAGTACTCTTACATCAGGGTATGCATTCTTGATTCTGCGCCCTAACTCAAGAGCAAGTTTCAATACGACATCTTTTTCTTTAGCCACCCGACCCACCGTCCCGGGGTCATGGCCGCCATGGCCTGGATCAATCACAACCGTCTTTATTTTATACCCTTCGGTGTTGTCGACGGTCGGTTTACCGAAGATCTTGACAGGAACTACAGCTAGGAATAGGACAATAACGAGAGTTTTAGCAACTTTTAACATTATTTTGTGTGGAGCACGCTACTTCATTGATAATTGTACGCTAATTTTGATCTCAATACTTTACAAATGTAATTTATTTGTTAGAACTGAAAAAAAACCTATTTAGTATATGGGCCGGCATTTTGCTGCTTTTGTTTTCATTCTCGACACAGGCTCAGGAAAATAACGAGCGTCAAAATGAGGAAAAAACAGAAGTTAGCATTCCTACTGATACCGGTTCTTTAGCAACTCCTGAGATCAGCCCATCCGGAATTCCCGGTTTAATTCAGCCAGGAGATAGTATCCCTATGCCCGAAGATTCGATCCAGGTCGACACGGTCGCGAGTGATCTTTCCACCACCGTTGTCTATACAGCCGAAGACTCTACCATCATGGACGCGGTTAACAAAGAGGTCCATCTCTACGGCAATGCGTCGGTTACCTACGGCGACATTAATCTAAAGGCCGATTATATCCGACTCAACTGGATCCTTAATGAAGTGTATGCTGTGGGCAAATTAGACACCGCAACAAAAAAAATGGTCGGAGAACCCATTTTTCAGGAAGGTCAACAAACCTATAATACTAAAGAGATCCGCTACAATTTTAAAACGAAAAAAGGGATCATCAAAGGAATCATTACGCAGGAAGGCGATGGTAATATTCGTGGGCAACGCGTCAAAAAAGATAGTGTTAACAACTTCTATCTAGCTGATGCCATCTATACAACCTGCAATCTGGAACATCCCCATTTCTACATCAATGCGCCTAAAATCAAGTTAGTGGAACGCAAAATGGTCGTTTCGGGTTTGTTCAATCTCGTGATTGCCGACATACCCCTACCGATCGGATTGCCCTTTGGGTTTTTCCCTCTACCGAAAAACAAAGAGGCTGGTACCTCAGGAATTATCTTCCCCTCTTATGGAGAGGACGCCGTAAGAGGTTTTTACCTAAGAGATGGGGGGTATTATTTCGCAATTAATGAATATGTAAATGCTACGGTTACCGGACAGTATTACACCAGTGGTAGTTGGGGAGTGGGTATACAATCAAACTACGTAAGTCGCTACAAATACAATGGTAGTCTCCGTTTCCAATATAACCGAAACCGATCGGGGGATGAAATCTTAAAAATGCTGGGGAGTGACATCCGAAATGACTTTAAGTTAACATGGAGTCATACTCCGAAACCCCGCGGTAGTTCCACCTTTTCCGCAAATGTGAATATTGGTAGCGATAGTTACAACTCTTTAAACGCCGCTGAAATTCAAACCTACATTTCAAATACGGCTAGTTCTTCCGTTCAGTACAACAAGACCTTTGGTCGATTCGCTCGTGCGGGTGCCAGTTTACGGGTGAACCAAAATTTTGGGCAACCCGATCCGGTTACCCAAATTCGAAAGAACGGAACCACCAATGTGAGTACGGATTTTAACTTCGGTATTAACCAGTTTTCTCCCTTTACAATCGGGGGGCAAGCGAGGGGGCGTTGGTATGAAAGCTTCCGCTTAGGCATGGATTTCAGTGGAAACTACGGCGTAAGTAACACCCTCAACGCGATTGATACCTCGTATGCAACGCTACGATTCATCATCGATAACCCCATAGATACTTCCCGTCTTTCAAGACAAGTACTTGCTATTAATGGCGAAAACCTACCCACTATCCTCGAAAACGGCATTTTTCAAGGACGCTATTCAATTCCGATCTCCTTGCCGAACATGAAATTATTCAAACATATCAATCTCACTCCCAGTATTTCATTTCAAGGAGAATTGTTCAATCGAGCTTATACCTACACTTATATGGGCAACAACCGGGTAAGGATAGATACTACCGAGTCGATCTTTTCCCAATATTCCTACTCGTTTGGAGCTGGGATGAACACCCGTTTTTACGGGCTTTTTCATGTACGAAAAGGAAGGTTAGAGACCATTCGTCATACAGTTATTCCGAATCTCTCATTCAGTTATACACCCGATTTTTCGAAGAACACTAACTTTTATCAAACCGTACAAATTGATTCAAAAGACGGGCAACCGGTCATGAGAACTTTTTCTAGGTTTAAAAACTTGGCAACCGGGGGGAACGGTAGAGCTTCGGGGATGATCAATTTTGGGTTGAATAATCAACTCGAAATGAAATTAAGAACCCGAAGTGACACAGCCGAAGCACAATATGAAAAGGTATCTTTACTGGATAACTTTAGTATAGGAGGGAATTACAATTTGCTTGCCGACTCCCTCAACCTGTCCAACATCAGCGTAAACGCCAACACGCGTATTGGAAGAAATCTCAATATGAATTTCAATATGAATTTTGATCCCTATATCTATGAACCCTTTGGAAATTCGAGAACAGGGGTTCGGGTGAACAAATTTGCAATTGCCAATGGACAGGGATTAGCCAGACTGCAAAATATGAATTTCACCTTAGGGACCAGCTTCAATCCTGCCTCTCGAAAAACAAACACCGAACAGAACCGACAGGCAACAGGAGCCACCGAAGAGCAACTCGAGTTCATAGACCAAAACCCCGACCTTTATGTCGACTTTAATATCCCTTGGAATATTAATATCAACTATAATTTCGGTTGGAGCAAAACAGGCCTAGACCAGTCGAGAACAATCCAAGCTCTCAATTTCAACGGCGACTTGAGCCTTACTCCCAAATGGAAAATAAGTGTATCATCCGGTTTCGATTTTGCTGCGATGAGCCCCACGATAACCCAGGTCACTATCTATCGGGATTTACACTGCTGGGACATGAGTTTGAGTTGGACTCCCTACGCAGGTAGCTCCATCCGCGCCAGTAATTACAATTTCACCCTAAAAGTAAAATCCTCAATTCTCCAGGATTTAAAACTGACACGCAGACGCTCCTTCTACGATACGGGTGGAATATACTAATTGATATATATCTCAAAAATTTGAGTAGTTTTGCAATTTAGCAAAGAACAATCTGCTAAAGATCCTATTTTTCAGCTACGTGAAAATTTTAGTTACAGGTGCTACTGGCCTTCTAGGAAGTACAATTTCCAAACAACTTCTCGCACTGGGACATAGTGTTTCCGTATTACACAGAAAGTCTTCGGATCGTACCTTATTGAGGGACATAGCCCAAGACTTAAACTGGGTTGAGGGCGATGTGCTCGATGTAATGGGTTTGGAAAAAGCTATTTCCAACGTGGACAGGGTTGTACATACCGCGGCGATGGTGTCTTTTGTCCAAAAAGAAAAAAGGCAAATGCATCGGGTCAATGTAGAGGGAACAGCCAATGTGGTAAATGCTTGTCTGAACGTCGGTATCAAAAAGCTTTGTCATATCAGTAGCGTAGCC
>JBAYRB010000138.1:0-6746 GCA_041676905.1 Spirosomataceae bacterium | reverse complement strand
TTGGAATTCAGGTGCTACCCTTATCTTTGCGTTGACCCTTGTTACGTGCATTTGGGGTATTAGGCAGCAAAAAGCAATCCCTAAAAAGCAGGTTTGGATGGGGGTGATGTTACTTGCTGTGACCTATGGAGGTGCTTATGCCGTAGAACGAGCCGGACGACCCTTCGACCATTATTTATTACTATTCTTATTCCCGGGGCTTTTTTTATTGCTTGCCTGGGGACTCTACCAAATCCGGAATTACTTTTACCGCGCTCATTGGGTTTTTGCTCTCTTAGTGCTAACAACTGCATTTCTACTACGAGTGAATCGACATTGTTTTGAGCTATGGATCAGTGCGTTAAGGGAGTCGAAGGTATGGGTGCTCGAGATGTCACCCATTTCGCAATATGTAAAGCAATGGGCATCCGAACCTACCGATTGCATCACCGTTTACGGCTACTATAATGAGGTTTATGTGGAAACTGGCTTGCCCTCAGCAACACGTTTGGTAACGGTTTACCAACATTCATCCATTTGGCCCGAGCTTTATACGCCCTATTATCTTTCCGATTTGTTTTCCAACCGACCTGTAGTATTTGTAGACGCTTTGGATACACCTCAAGATTTTAGACAAACTTTCGTGAACCGTCAAGACCATGGACCGGAAAAAATTCCTGAACTACGACAATTTCTTGACGAAAATTACCAATTAGTGTCGATCATTGATCGAAGCCGTATTTATGTCCTTAAAGAGCGTATTAGTAGTCGTAGTCTCGAAAATTAATAGAAGTACACTTCCCGAACAGGTCTACAAAACCCGATGCTGCTTTAAATTATAGACATTTTAGCACGAGGATCATCGTTCAACCGGTCTTTACAAAAACTAATTAAAAAAAAGCGGAGGTTCTTTGGGAGAACCTGCCGCTTTTCGAATAGGATGAGCAGTAATTTTCTTATTCAACTTTCATAGTCCCTGACATTAATCTCCAGTGGCCAGGAAACGTACATACGAACGGATAGTCTCCCGTTTGATCAGGTGCGATAAATTTCAGACGGTAGGATTCACCTGGATTTACCAAAGGAGATGCGGCTATAATTTCGGGGACATTCGGAATGTAATGTTTTTCTGCCGCGTCTTGTTGGGTAATCATCTGGTCGGCTGCATTGCCTATTTTCTCCAATGAGCCTGGTTTACCAATCAAGATATTGTGCTGCATGGCATCGGGATTTTCGAAGACAATTTCGACGGGTTTACCTGCTTTCACAGTAAACTCCTTTAAGTCATACTTCATTTCCTCCCGAATGGCTTTAATCCGGATAACTTGCGTTTCCGCATCAGTTTGTAAGGCTTCTTCAAGACCAAACGATTTTAAAATGTTCTCGTAGCGGCTTGCTAATTCGGAAGGTAATTTGTGCTGAATCGACACCAGAAAATCATTGTTTTTCTGAGAAGTTTTTTCCTGACGTTTTGGATTCCATCCGGCGGTAATGCCTTTCAAGAGGGCATATTTTTCAGGACCTGTAAGTTCTTCGGCCGTTTTTAATAGATCGATAAATTCATCCGTTGAAGCGTAGGAAGCGTAACTGCGAACGGCTCTTTCCAAGGCAAAGGTGGAAAGGTTAAGCGGTCGATTTACATCAAAGGTCTTACTCATTTGGTTGTTCCTTTCTTCGTCTTTTTCAGGAACTACATTGTCTACATCTACTATTGCAGTGACTGTTATTTTGCCTGCTTGTTCGGGTGTGAAACCAAAAGAAGTTCTCCAGGGGCCGTTATTCCCTTCTGAAAGTTTTATGGTCTCGCCTGGGGCTAGTCCTTGGTCAAGTCGATGACTGACGTAGTTGAGCATTAATCCCGAGCCACGGATATTGACTGACACAACTGGGATCATGCCGGCGGGAATAGCCTGGTCTCCATGGTTAGTAATTTCAACGGTAACCCTTGCGTACTCCCTAACATATAAATCGGAGGGAGAAACGGTAATATTGGTGACGGCCAATTCGGCACTACCCTTAACTTTTATATCCGAAGACTGGTTAGAAGATCCTTCATGAGCGTGAACATGCGATTGTGTCGTCACGATTGCGGATTGGTCTACCGTCTGGGGTTTTTCCCGCAATTTCGCGAGATGTTTGTGTAGTAACTTTCCTTGGTGTGCGTTAAGTATTACTGCGAAAGCATCAGGCAGCCAGCGATCTTCTACTTCAGTAGCTTGTTCGAGTCGCGTCAGGATGGTCTGTTCGATTACCGGGTTTAAGGGGGCTTCGGAAAATGCCAGTAAGGTATTAAGGACGACCAATAGATCCTCATCATTGAGAAGATTACGGTGTAACAACTCCTGAGCCGTTTTGGCCGTCTTAGGTAAAGCTTGAATGGCATTCTTACGAACAGCTGCGCTAGGATGACTTAGCGTATTCAAGACTGCTTGGTAAGCTTTAGAATTGTCATGATGCAATTCACCCAATCCATGTAGGGTCCAAATGGCATGAATAACTCCAGTATTCAAACCTATTTCGTCTACGGAATGATCCTGAAGCATTTGTATCAATTGAGGCACCACATCCTTATTATTTCTTTCGACAAGCAGCCGTTGCGCTTGGAGTCGCCAGAACATGTTCGTGTTTTTCAATGTTGCGACCAGTTCTTGAGGGCGCTCTTTACTCAAAGACAGGGGTTGATAGTCGGGTGCCTCTTTCCAGCTAATTCGGTAAATTCTTCCTCGGGTGTAATCTCGTAGATCGGTCTGATAGGCATTTCCGGGGCCGTTTTCAAAACCGGGAGGGGTAGGGTTGTGTTGAATGATAAAACTGTACCAATCGGCTACCCATACAGCACCGTCGGGTCCGACTTGTGCAAAAACCGGCGCGACCCATTCGTCTGCACCAGCCAAAAGATTAAAGCCGGGTTTGTCGTAGTAGTCGGTACCGTTTTTTTCCATGAAATTGATATGCAACAAATGCCCGGTGGGTTCGGCTACGAAAGCAGCGCGGTTCCAATATTTTTTGGGGAAAGCCCTGGCTGTGTAAAAGTTATGACCGGCTGCCGAAGTGAATCCTCCAAATACGTCGACCTGTCGGATTTTCGGCGTAATAGGTTGGAAATCCTTATGAGTATCGGTACTTCTACTCCCATTATCAATTCTACTAGGTCCGTAATAGCGATTGGGGATGGCCATATACCATCCATGGGAGTTATTGGCGGTAGAAGCAAATAGTTCACCCGATTCGTTAAAAGCTAAGCCCCAGGTGTTATTGGATGTTCGGGTTAGAAGTTCTAAATCCGACCCATCGGGTTTAAAACGGAAGAGAGCTTGGCCGAAGTTGAGTGAATCTGCATCGCCGAATTTCCCTTTGAAGCCGGAATAACCGACGCAAGCATAGATCCAGTTATCGAATCCATAAGCTAAACTGGAAGGTCCGGCGTGAGTGTCAAAAGTGCCAAATCCTGAAAACAAAATACGTTTCTCGTCGGCCACATCGTCCCCATCGTTGTCCTTCAAAAAGAGCATATGGGGCGCTTGAGCTACGATTAATCCACCATTTGCAAACACCATTCCAGTGGGAATGCTCAATCCTTCAGCAAAACGTTTGAAAGAATCTGCTTTGCCATCCCCATCCGTATCTTCGCAGATTAGAATATAGTCTTCCCCGCCAGTGTCCTTGCGTTCATTAGGATAGTCTTTGGTAATAAGTACGTAGAGACGTCCCTTTTCATCCCAGGTTAACGCTACCGGATGCATCACATTGGGTTCGTGCGCAAAGAGGTCAAGCTGGAAGTCGACGGGTATTTGGATGTGTTTCATCGACTCTTCAGGGGTCAATGGCAACTGCATCATTTGTGGACCCGGCCTTTTTTCGTAGTTAGGTAGGTTAGCTTCTACGTAGGAAAACGGTTGAGGTTTTAAGGCTGCATGTGCCTTTCGAGCTTCGTCGTTTACCGCCCACAGGATACCTTTTTCAATGAGATCATGGAAACCAGGGTGAGACCATGTCTTTTCATCGTGTCCGTATGCCGTATAAAAAACGCGTCCTTTACCATGGGTTCTCACCCAGGTGTAGGGTTCAGTTCGTTGATTGGGGCGATCTTTCTCTTGGTCTTTTTGGATGATTCTTTCGGTAAGAATTTCGTTATCGTTTTCCAACTTGATATGAAGGTAGGTTTCATCAAGTGTTTTAAACGGAGAAACTCCTCGTAAGGCTGGATGGTTAGGATTTTTCCAAACGGGTTGGATGGTATCCCAGGTATGACGCCAAAATTGACCTCCCATCAACTTGACAATCTCTGGGTCGTTACGGAAACAGTAGGAGGCACTGTGAATGGGCAAAAATCCCTTCCCTGATGCTACGAAATCGAGCAATGCTTTGGATTGGTGCGGAGCAATCGAGTCCCAATTGGCATATAAAAGTAGGGCATCGTATTTGCTGAGCGTTTCGGGATTTAAATCGTCCAGGTTGTCGGTGTACGTAAAGTTGATACCTCTTGGACCCAGGGCAGCCATAATTTGGGGCACCCGTTCGATGGGTTTATGATGACCGTTATCCCCTAAAAAAAGAACCTCAATTCGCCTCCCTTCATTTTCATGTGGAGAAATAGGATGTGTAGAAGCTATACAGAATACAGCGATGATTAATAAGAACGAAATGTTTGCTGTTTTTGCCCAAAAAATAAAGGATTTAACCACCTGTTGGAAAATTTTAAACCCACACCCGTTGACTGAAAAGAATTTGGTAAAAAATGGATGAGCTGGTCAACGGGCAGGGGAAAAATTGGATTACATTTTAACTTAATGCTTTGAAATCAGGTATTCTGATAATCTCACCTCCTTTTAGAGCTGATTCGTGTGCGAGAATTCCGACGCTAGTCCAATTGGCGGATTGCCAGGCATTCGGGAAAGGATCGCGATCTTCGATTAATGCGGTTAAGAATTCGTGAACTAAATGAGGATGAGACCCCCCATGGCCAGCTCCTTGCGTAAAGGATAAATGCGTACTTTCTTCTAAATCATAGACCCCTTTGGTTGTAAACGGCTGTATCCCTTCCGGTAACAAATGTGCGTAATCAGGTACTTTCACCCGCTCTGGGATTTCGTGTTCGGGCTTTTTAGCGGTATGGATAACCGGGTCCTCACCTTCGATCAGCGGCCATTCAAAAGACTTTTTACTACCATATACTTCAAAGCTTTCCCGGTATTGCCGGGCAGTATCAAAGAGGGAGCGATAGACATACGCCGATAAATCACTGTCTTTGAATTTGATATGGGCGGATTCAACCGCAAATGGTGAATTGTGGATTTGCGCGAGTTCTTCACGAATGGTGCCGGAGCCAAAGCATGAAACGTATTCGGCTTCCAGGCGTAGGAGACCGGCTACCGGTCCTACGCAATGGGTGGCGTAGTGCATGGGCGGCAAACCTGGCCAATAATCGGGCCAACCGTCCATATCTTGTTGGTGACTCGCTTTTAGAAACTGAACCTTCCCGAGCTCTCCTTTTTCATACAGCTCTTTAACGAAAAGAAATTCGCGTGCATATACCACGGTTTCCATCATCATGTATTTTTTGCCCGTTTCCTTGGAAGTTCGCACGATTTCTTCGCATTCCGCTACGGTGGTTGCCATAGGCACAGTGCAGGCAACGTGTTTACCCGCGCGCAAAGCTTTCAGTGTTTGTTCAGCATGATTGGGAATAGGTGAATTAATATGGACAGCGTCAATATTCGGATCTTTCAAAAGTTCGTCGTAATCGGTATAGCGAACTTCTACCCCAAAGGCGTCCCCGGTAGCGTCCAACTTTGAACGCGTACGCTGGCAAATAGCATACATATGGGCATTAGGGTGCCGCTGGTAAATAGGGATAAATTCGGCTCCAAAGCCGAGTCCGATAATAGCGACGTTGATTTTTTGCGACATAGGCTTGACTAAAACAGGGTTTGATGAAATGGTTTGGGCGGTATGATCCCCACAATCAGTTCGTTTAGGATCAAAGCAAGTGCAATTTTACGTTAATTTTGTGCTATAGTCTACTTAAGATTTGACCAAATATGACTGTATTTTGACCATAATAAGATGAAATGGTTAAAAAAGCGCAAATTGATGTTTAGGTTAGGCTGTTTTACAGGATTATCTAACATTTTTACCTTATTGAATTTAGAGGTAGGCTTTTGTAGACCAGTGCCTGTCTTCCATTTAAATTTATTGCCACCAAGATCCGATTAAATATGAAGAAAACAGCAGTTGCATGGTCCTGGATTGTGGGGATTTTTATTTTTCAAGTCGTCACAGCCCAAAAGTTAGACGTACAGGCTTTGGACAAGATTCGTCACGAGGGATTAGAGAGTTCGCAGGTTGAAAAAATCGCTCATCAATTAGTAGATGTAGCGGGCTCTCGATTGACGAACTCGCCAGGGTTTCATCGAGCAGCCGACTGGTCAATTCAGCAACTAACGGAATGGGGGCTGGTCAATGCTCGCTTGGACGAATGGGGCGAATTTGGCTATGGATGGCAGTTTGAGAAAAGTTATTTAGCGATGACCAAACCTTACTATATGCCTTTTATAGCTATTCCTAAAGCCTGGACCGGAAGTACAGATGGATTAATCGAGGGCGAAGTAGTGGTCGTGGAGTTAAATCACGATGGCGATATACAGAAGTATGCGGGCAAATTACGGGATAAAATCGTATTGGTTAAAGGAGAAGATTTTGACGCAAGCCCCACATTTAAACCGGATGCGGTGCGGTATACGGACGAAGATTTAGAAAGGCTGACG
>JBAYRB010000137.1:0-6799 GCA_041676905.1 Spirosomataceae bacterium | reverse complement strand
GTCCTTTTGAACAATCAATTCATTCCGAAAGATATTGGCGAGGTCAATCGGGACGATCGTGCCGGGGTAGGGGGCCGCAAAGGCCACTTTCTTTTTCCCACTTCCAATATTCGTAAAGTGGGTCATAAACAACGATTCGCCAGTTAGTAATCGGGTACCGGCACTAAAAACCTTTCCCAATATACTTTGGTTGGCTTCACTACCATCGCCCAGTTTAGTTTCAAACTGTATTCCTTCTTCCATGTAAAGCATGGCTCCGGCTTCGGCGATGACCGTTTCTCTTGGGTCAAGTTCCACTTCGACGAGCTGAATGTCGTCTCCAATTATCTTGTAATCAATTTCGTGTGAGCGCATAGTGCTGATCCAACGGTATACGATAATTATTCTTCTTCCTCCTCCACATCCAGGTCGTCGAGTGATAGCTCCTCCTCCTCCGGTTCCTCACTTTTTTTAACGCCCGGAAGGTCGTCTCGGTCTTTTAGCTTCTTGTCTTCGACGTTACGGTTAAGAAATTCGTTGATCTTATCCATGTCGAATGTCGAGGTAATTTCTCCGAAGGAATTGATTCTTATATCAAATCCTTCCAGCTCCTTATGAACTTTGGGGAGTTCATTGGCTTTTTTGGTCGATTTGGTGTTTTTTCGTTTGGCCATAAGTCTAAGCTTTGAGCATTACCATCGTTGCTGTTCACCCAATATACAAAAAATTAACGGGTGGAGTAGTTCGGAGCTTCTTTTTGAATCATGATATCATGGGGGTGGCTTTCTTTGACACCCGCCGAAGTAATTTTGACAAAATTAGCTTGTTGAAGCGCAGCAATATCGGGAGCTCCGCAATAGCCCATACCTGCTTTCAAACCACCGGTCATTTGATAAAGAATTTCCGCTACTTTGCCTTTCACCGGAACCCGTCCGACGATACCCTCCGGAACGAGTTTTTTTATGTCGTCTTCTGCATCTTGGAAATAGCGGTCTTTTGAGCCGTCTTCCATGGCCTCCAAGGAGCCCATTCCACGGTATACTTTGAACTTCCGTCCTTCATAAATAACGATTTCGCCAGGTGCCTCGTCTGTCCCGGCTAACATTGAACCCACCATGACGGTGTGGGCACCTCCGGCTAACGCCTTTGTCACGTCCCCTGAAAAACGAATACCACCGTCAGCGATAATGGGTACGTCGGTGCCCTTCAGCGCTTCAGCTGCGTGCATGACCGCACTTAACTGCGGCACCCCGATCCCTGCAATTATACGTGTAGTACAAATACTTCCCGGCCCGACGCCTACTTTAACTGCATCAGCACCCGCATTGGCCAAGGCTTTTGCTGCTTCTCCGGTTGCGACGTTTCCAGCGATAAGATCTATTTTAGGAAAGGTAGATTTGATTTGTTTGACAGCGTCGATAACCCCTTTTGAATGACCGTGAGCCGTGTCGAGACTAATCACGTCTACTCCTGCTCTGATCAAAGCTTCTGCACGGGAGAGCATATCGGCTGTTACGCCCAAAGCAGCTCCTACACGAAGTCGTCCGTACTCATCCTTTGAAGCATTCGGATGCGATTTCCGCTTCATGATATCACGATAGGTGATTAGACCCGTTAAGCGGTAATTGGCATCTACAATGGGCAGTTTCTCAATTTTAAACTCCTGTAAAATCTCTTCCGCCTCGTCGAGTGTAATCCCCTCAGGAGCAGTAACCAATTTTTCCCGAGTCATGATTTCGGTTACTGGTTTGGAGCCATCTCTTTCAAATCTTAGATCCCGGTTGGTTAGAATACCAACCAGTTTACGATTCCCGTCGACAACGGGTATTCCCCCAATTTTGAACTCTCTCATGATGTGGTGTGCATCTGAAAGCACAGCCGTTTCAGGGAGTGTGATGGGGTCGAGAATCATGCCGCTTTCAGAGCGCTTAACTTTTCTGACTTGTTCGGCCTGACGGTCCAAGGTCATGTTTTTATGGATAATACCGATACCGCCTTCCTGAGCCATCGCTATGGCTAGCTCATACTCGGTTACCGTATCCATCGCTGCTGAAATGAACGGCAGATTAAGCTCGATGTTTCGCGTAAGTTTGGTTTTTGTGTTGACGTCTCGAGGTAAGACTTCCGAATAACCCGGAAGAAGTAATACGTCGTCGTAGGTGAGCGCTTCGAAAAGCACTCTGGGGGAACTTGAATTCATAGCAAATAACGGAACGTTTATTTGCAGGGCAAATTTAGCGTTTAAACCAATACGGTCGTAAAATTTTTTGATGCAAAATCGAAAGAATGGGAAAAAACGCTACGCATGGCCTAAATTGGGCTAAAATTTTAGTGTGTTAATTATTCATCTCATATTTGTTCTGCTGTAGCAAATGGTGTAAATTGAATTTTATATTGTATCCTTTTTTCGTTCGACCATCCCTACTTTTCTACATAGCTCATGAAAGCAATCTTAGTTCCGATCGATTTTTCGACCAACGCGCAATATGCTGTCAACAGTGCCAAACTTTTAGCCCGCAAGACGAAAGCCAAAATCTACCTGCTTCATGCCTATATCCCTTATTTGCCGACCGAGATTCATGTTCCGGTCAATGCAGAAATCTATGCCGACGTCGAACAATCCCTAAAAGAATCCTTTCAAAGGACCCTGGACGAAATACGAGCGGAAGGTATCGAAGCGGAAGCCATTTGGGCGGAAGGACCTGTTTTAAAAGCCGTGGTGGAACAAGCCGAAGCGCTAGGTGTTGACCTGGTGGTGATCGGTAGAACCGGTAAGGGCGGCTTTCTTGATAAACTGTTCGGAAGCGTTGCTACGGATATCGTACGAAACCTGGAAGCTGCACCCGTGTTGACGATTCCCCCCGAGGCAGAGCTAACCCGTGTGGATAAAATTGTATACGCCACACGACTGGAACACGATGAGGAAGATGCAGTTAGAAAGGTAGCAGCAATAGCCAAAGCTTTGGGCGCTCAATTGAAATTTCTAAAGCTTGAATCATTAATTCAATTGGACATACAACCGGATGATCAGTTTATTGAGCCGTTAAAAGCTGAATTCGGGTTTACCGACGACGATTTTATAAAAGTTGATATCGGTCGGGGTAAACTAGTATCCGAAATTGAACGTCAAGCCCTCGAAATGGGAGCAGATATTGTGGTCGTTTCTAAAAAAGAGAAAGGCTTCATCGAAGAATTACTGGTTGATCCCAGTATTTCCAAGAAATTACTACTGAATACTAATATACCATTGATGACCTGTAGGCTGGAAGGCTACAATTATTCTACCTAAAGGCAATTTTCCGTTATTATATCACTGGCCTAAAATATCCACCGGAACAAGAAATAAAGGGTACCTGACAGTGTCATTGAGACAGGCAAAGTGAGCAACCAGGCTAACAAGATGTTGCGAACGGTGTCGGGTTGAAGGTTTTTAATTCCCTTATTGGCAACCATCGTACCTGCAATTCCAGACGATAACACGTGGGTTGTACTCACGGGTAGCCCGAGGCCAGAAGAGGCTGCAATGGTGCCGGCTGCTACCATCTCTGCTGAAGCACCTTGCGCATAGGTGAGGTGCTGCTTTCCTATTTTCTCGCCAATCGTAACCACGATTCTTTTCCAGCCCACCATGGTCCCCAATCCAAGGGAGAGTGAAATCATTAAAATTACCCAGCCTGGTGCATAGTCGGTATAGGTTCTGATTCCCTCGGTATTATTTAGTTCGGTTTTTAGGCGAGCTACCTCCTCGGGTTTGAGGGTGATGGTGCCTTTCTCTAGAATATTGGTGAGGTTTCGAGAAATTAACAGAAGAGATTTACGGGCTTTTAGTCGCTCGTTTTCAGGTAGATGATGTCCTTCTAAAGGATGATCGATCTGGCTACGTAAAGACTGAATTTCATATTTTGCCTCATTGAATTCCAAGCGCTCTTTGTGCGAAAGTAAGGTGGTGTCGAGTTTGGAAATAATCGACTCGATGGTTACCAAGTTGGAATTAAGCAATTCAGGATCTTTGGTATTATCCAAGGCAAATTTTGCGGGAATGATTCCGATGAGAATTAGCATTACCAGGCCAACTCCTTTTTGTCCGTCGTTCGATCCGTGAAAAAAACTTACGAGGGTACAGGTTACGATTAGGATGCCCCGAATCCATTTGGGGGGCGGTTGATTCTTCTTGGGTTCACTGAATACTATTTTTCGCAGTGGCCTACTGAGTAACCGTCTAAGCAGAAACATGATAAAAATGGCCATAGAAAAACCAAAAAGGGGCGAGACCAGGAGGGAGGTAAATATTTCGTAGGCTTTACTCCAGTTGACCCCGACTCCTTTGGTGTTTTCTGGCATAAACGTAAATGCGAGACCTACACCTAGAATTGAGCCGATCAAGGTATGTGAACTAGAGCTTGGCAATCCGAAATACCAAGTGCCAAGGTTCCAGATAATAGCACTGAATAACAGGGCAAATACCATGGCGATACTGTGATAGACGTCCTGGTCTATCAGTAGTTCGACCGGTAATAGGTTGACAATTCCCATTGCTACGGCAATTCCGCCAAACATTACCCCGAAAAAATTGCAAATTCCTGACCAAACGACCGCCACGTTGGGTTTAAGGGAGTTGGTGTAAATTACGGTTGCAACAGCGTTGGCGGTGTCGTGAAATCCATTGACAAATTCGAAGGCGCAGGCTGCCAGGAGACAAAATGCCAGGAGAATGAATATGTCGGCTTCTAATCCAAATAACATCAGTGAGCTTATATTTTGCCGGCAAAGGTACGTAAAGACTCTATTTCTAATGTTACCATAATGTTAAGTTGTTAACATTGGGTTTACAATGTAGTAACATTTTTACTTTTATTGGCTAATTGGCCACAAGCCGCATCAATGTCCTTGCCCCGGCTTCTTCTCACATTGACAACTACTCCTTTTTGTTCAAGGAAATGGGCGAATTTTTCAACTCTATCAACGGCAGCATTCTGGAAATCAGCTTCTTGTATGGGGTTATATTCGATAATATTGACGCGTGCCGGAACCTGCTTTGTAAATGCATATAATTCCCTTGCGTCGTCTAAACTGTCATTGAATTTGTCAAAAATAATATATTCTAAGGTGATGCGATTTCCGGTTTTTTCGTGGAAATAATTTAATGCAGAAGCCAGATTCTCCAATGTGTTGGTCTCGTTAATAGGCATGATTTGACTACGCTTCTGGTCATTTGCCGCGTGTAACGATAATGCTAAACGAAAACGAACCTCCTCGTCACCCAACCTCCGTATCATTTTGGCGATGCCGGCAGTCGACACGGTAATCCTCCTCGGCGACATCCCTAAGCCGTTCGGAGAAGTAATGAGCTCGATCGATTTTAAAACATTGGCATAATTGAGCAATGGTTCGCCCATGCCCATATATACTATATTGGTAAGTGGGTGGTTGTATTCTGCTTCTGCTTGCTTGGCAATCGATACGACTTGGTCATAAATTTCGGCAGCGTCGAGGTTGCGCATACGCTCCATATAGCCCGTAGCGCAGAATTTACAAGATAAAGAACAGCCGACCTGACTACTCACACAGGCGGTCATTCGGTTTGGTGCGGGTATGAGAACCCCCTCCACCAAATTTCCATCCGATAAGCGGAAAGCTGATTTAATGGTGCCGTCGCTACTCTTTTGAGCACTGGCAGTTTCTATAGGGTATATCGCGTAGTGTTCATCTAGGAGGGTCCGTATCTTAAGCGACAAATTGGTCATTTCAGCAAAGGATTTTGCTGACTTTTTCCATAGCCACTCTTCGATTTGGCGTGCTCGGAAGCTCCTCTCCCCCTGAGATTCTAACCAGGAGCTCAATTTGTCGGTAGGGAGTTTACGGATGTCGGGAAGATTCGCCCCAGGATTTATCCGTTCAAATATTCTTTTTTCCATTCCACTATGAAACGATGACTCGCTGGTAGTAGTTCCACCGCTTTAGCAACTATTTGAGGAGCTATGGGTAAGACAATCGGATATAGATAGGTGCCGTCAATTCGATGTTCCGGCAATTTGATCCCAGTGGAATTCAAGAGCCATAAAAGCACACTAATTCCGAATGTCCAGGTGAAAATGCCAACTACCGCACCTGCTAGGCTATCAATTGCTCCGAGCAAAGTCAATTTTAATGAGCGCCTTAACCAATACCCAAATTGGTTAATGAGATAAAGGGTAGGGAAAAAAATAATGGTAAAGCCCAGGATCGGTAGCGCCCGCCGAATAAATTGAGCTGAGGTATAGGGTTCAAGCAACTCCATACCGAGGCCTAGAAACTTGAATCCCATAACGATTGCCGTAATGAAAGCAGCAATACCAATTATCTCGATAAGAAGTCCTTTTTTATATCCGAAAACGGCTCCCCACAAGATTGGAATGGCAATGAAGATGTCGAGTAGCTTCATCTTGTCTGACTCCCTGTTTAGAACAATCGACCACACACCTTTAGGAAGCCCCATTTACGGGAAATCCTAATTTGATAAGGTAGCTCTTTTTCCTAGGCTAACAATGCCCTGGCTAATGCTGAAATTGTTTTACCGTCCGCTTGTCCGGCGAGTTCCTTGGTCGCAACGCCCATTACTTTACCGATATCAGCGGCTGATGTCGCCCCCAAACGTTCGATAATGGAACGCAATTTTTCTTTTAGTTCGTCTTCTGTAAGCTGTTTCGGTAAAAATCGTTCGATTACATTGAGTTCTGCTTCTTCCTTTTCAGCAAGATCTTCACGCCCCTGGGAACGAAAAACCTCGATCGACTCTCTTCTTTGCTTGGCTGCTTTCGTCAACAGACGTATTTCTTCTTCT
>JBAYRB010000136.1:0-6827 GCA_041676905.1 Spirosomataceae bacterium | reverse complement strand
GGACCTATACTTATATTAATATGCCCCATTTGGGTGAGCGCATCCATTACTGGTTAATAGGGCCTAGAATTGATGTAACGTTTACGAATAGCCTCTTCTTTACGACTTTTATACAGTACAACAGTCAGTTGGATAATATCAATCTTAATACCCGCTTTCAATGGCGATTTAAACCAGCTTCGGACATCTTTTTGGTATATACCGATAATTACTTACCCGAGAATGTTAGTGTTAAAAATAGGGCATTGGTGTTAAAATGCACGTACTGGTTGAACCTATAGAGGCACTTAACCTTGAGTTCGATCCCCTCCAAAAGAAACTCTTCCTGGGCGTGGGACGGTGTTTTGTCTAATCCCAATATTCTTCTTTTTTTAGGTTTCTACGCCCACTTATGGAGGGAGGGGCAGGGGTGAGGTGAAGTATCCCCCACGTAATTATCCATCAGGGGTGAATAGATTTTAGTTCAAAACCATGAAATAGGGGATGTTGCACGACATTTTTATGTCGGCAATAAGCTTGAATAATTTTAAAAAAACAGGGCCTTATACTGTAATTTTATCTAAAGACATGTGTCTTTTCATATTGGATAAGGCTCCAAACACCAGGTTATATACCGATTGAATATTGATTTTCATGAGCTCAGCGATCTCATGGTTACTCATATTCATGTAAAACTTCAAGTATATCGCTTCGCGTTGGCGTTTGGGTAAGCGTTCGAGCGCAGAATTAAGATATTGATTAGTTAGGTCATATTCTTCGTTTGAAATGACCTCTGCCTCATGAGAAGGCGTGTTAATACGCCAATATTCAACGGGAATATCCTCATTACTGGTATTCTTTTGATAGGCGTTAATGTGACGTACCAATTTACGCTTGATCGACGCCATAAGATAAAAGCGCACGGAAGTAGTATCACCGATCGTCGCTCTATTCCGCCAGAGTTCCACAAACAAATCGTGGATGCAGTCTTTGATCAAAGGCTTGTCAAGAGTAAACTGTGAGCAGTACTGATACAGAATGTGAACGTAAGATTGGTAAAGATTTGCAAATGCGTTTTCGTCTCCTTTTCTAAATTGATTCCAAAATTCTAACTCTTCTTCTTGCTTATAACGTATATGTGCCATTATGTAAGCGGGGATTTAGGTTAAGTGGGTACGGGATTTAAGTTTAATAGTCATACATACACTTGTAAAGTTATAGATATTTTCTGTGAAATTAAAAATAGTTTATTGAAATTCTTGGTAAAGTGCAAAAACGTAAAAAAGTGATTTTTGATGAAAAGTTGGAGGTAAGGAAGAGTACGGAATTTAGGATGATTTTATCGGTGTGATTTTGAATGGATTAGGTTGATTTTGGCGAAAAGTAATTGGGAGAATTTAGGTAAGAATGGATATACATTTTCTTAATTTGTTCACAATCCGAATAAAATTCGGTTAGGCTAATTTTGACGAATTTGTTATATTTAAAGCCTTTTTTTACCAAGACCACGCGTATCGATTCCATGAATGTCTCTCCAGAGGAACCTTTTCAGATTATTTATTCCCTTTACCAATTTGAGAATTTCGGCTACCTATTTCAGTCCTATGTGGTTCAGTTAGACCGTTCCGGCATGCCGACACTGCTGGCTCAGTTGCTATCTTCTGAAAACATTGGAGAGTTTGCGAAGGGGGCCGATCCGTCCGATTTTGAACTGGTAAAGCTCATCGATTCTTATCAACGGAATGAATTATTGAAAAAGTTTAATAAGAAAAAACTTCCGGCAGCTGATTTCTTTACCCGTTTACTTGACCCTGACAAGGGCGATACCCAAGTCAGAGATTCGCTGACCGACTATCTCCAACGTATCAATGCGAAAATATTAGAGAAGGCTTTCGAAAAAGAATTCTATATTTCAGGAAAGGATGGGAACGTCGCCTGGAAAAAAATGGAAATCATGCCTGACCCGGTTTCGGTTCGGTTTTATTTGTATAGGAATGAAGAGAATACCCATTATTTCCCAACCCTTCGCTATCAGGGGCAGAAATTGGAATTTCAATATCAAAATGCATTGTTAATTTGCGAACATCCCGCCTGGATGTTGATAGGCACAAAGCTTTATTATTTTGGGCATAATTTGGATGACGGAAAGAAGCTAAAACCTTTTTTTAACCGGAAATTTATTCCCATCCCGCGCGAAATTGAGGAGACCTATTTGAAAAAGTTTATCCTCCCATTATTAGCAACGCACGACGTAAGGGCAAAGGGGTATGATCTTCGACAGGAAGCCTTCGATGGTGTTGTTCAACCTGTATTGACCATCACCGAACTAACCCCGTTGGTTACGAGTGATATGTTTGGAAATTCCACCCGATCGACGGAGCCCCAAATAGTCGCAACCTTGTCGTTTCGTTATGGTGCATACGAGTTCAAAGCCGACCAATTCGCATCACCCTGGCACGTCAATATGTCGCGCGAAAACGGAAACTACATTCTCTATAAAATTAGACGAGATATTCGGCTTGAAAAGCAAGTTGTTTTAAAATTAAAAGAAAAAGGTCTGGACTTGGGATGGGGTCAAAAAGCAGGGGAGAGAGATTTTTTCATTGGCTGGTTAACGAAAAACCACGACTGGCTGGTGGAAAACAATATTGAAATCGTTCAAAGTGCCAAGAACCCGCAAACCTATTACCTTGGTAAATCTTTTTTTGAAGTGTCGATCGTCGACCAAGACGGTACCGACTGGTTTGATGTAAAAGTAATCGTTCGATTTGGGGAATTCGAGGTGCCATTTCTAAAACTTCGAAAGCACATCCTGCAGAATAAGAAAGAATACGTATTACCGAATGGTGAAATTGCACTGATTCCCGATAATTGGTTTACCGATTATTTAGAACTACTGCAGCTGTTAGAGACCGATAAGGACAAGGGGATCAAATTACGTAAACATCACCTACGACTGGTCGATAGCTTACAAAAAGATAGATTGGCTTCAGTGGTGATGAATCGTCGACTCGAAGGTTTGAAAAATTTCGAGGAAATCGACGACTATGATTTGCCTAAAAATTTCAGAGGTTCGCTACGACCCTATCAAAAGTCGGGTTATGATTGGCTCCGTTTCCTCAATGAATACAAATTGGGCGGTTGTTTGGCCGATGATATGGGCTTGGGTAAAACTATCCAAACCTTGGCGCTCTTACAAGCACAAAAGGAAATGGGGGCTCAATTGCCTTCTCTTTTGATCATGCCTGTTTCCCTATTATATAATTGGGCAACGGAAGCGGAAAAATTCACCCCCTCGCTTAAAGTACTTTTGTATACCGGGAGTAATCGGGATAAGTCGATGCAAAGTTTCGCCGGTTATGATTTGATTCTCACTTCCTATGGTATTGTTCGGCTGGATATAGAAACGTTGAAAACCTATAAATTTCAGTACGTCATACTGGATGAATCTCAGGCTATTAAAAATCCGGGTTCTCTGACCACCCAAGCCGTTATGCAGCTGTATTCCAACCACCGTTTAATACTGACCGGTACCCCCTTGGAAAACAGTGTATTGGATTTATGGTCTCAAATGAGTTTTGTCAATCCTGGATTGCTAGGTAGTAAGGCGTATTTTCAGCGAAATTATTTGACACCCATCGAGAAAAGTAGAGATGAAGAGGCCACCCGGCGCCTGTATGCCACCATCAAGCCGTTTATACTCCGACGTCATAAGTCACAGGTTGCGCGCTTCTTGCCCGAAAAATCGGAAAGTGTGCAGTTTACCACCATGACGGAAGAACAAGAAACTTTATATGAACAGACCAAAAATAAGTTTCGAAATCTGATACTGGAACAAATGGATAAGGAGGGGCTGGCCAAAACCCAAATTGTATTACTTCAAGGGCTGAACGAACTTCGACAACTCGCTAACCATCCCCAAATGACAAACCGTTCTTATACGGGTGAGTCGGGGAAGTTCAGGGATGTCGTTCACAAACTCGAAACCGCCCTCGCCGAAAACCATAAGATATTGGTATTTAGTTCTTTTGTGAAGCACCTGGCTTTATTTCGCGAGAAGTTGGATCAAAAAGGAATTTCCTATGCATACTTAGACGGATCCACGCTCAAACGTGCGGAGGAGGTTGACAAATTTCAAAATAAATCGGACGTCAAAGTCTTTCTAATTTCGATAAAAGCAGGAGGTGTTGGACTCAACTTGACCGCAGCCGACTATGTTTTTATTCTGGATCCCTGGTGGAACCCTGCTGTTGAAACGCAAGCGATCGATCGAGCGCACCGTATCGGTCAAGATAAAGCGGTTTTTATCTATAAGTTTATAACTAAAAACACGGTGGAAGAAAAGATATTAACGCTACAAAATAAAAAGAAAGAACTGGCAAATGAACTAATTACCAGTGAAGAGGGGTTTGTTAAATCGTTGACCCGGGAAGATGTTTTGGTTTTAATGGAATAAAAAATGAGAAAAACAGAAATCAATTTTACAATTGAACTAGACGAGCAAAAATTTCCAGATAAAATATATTGGGATGCTACCGATAACCCTAACGAAGGCATCAATGAAACCCGAGCGGTGGCCATTGCTGTTTGGGATCAATACCATAAATCGACTTTGAAAATCGACCTTTGGACTAAGCAGATGGAGGTGTTCGATATGAAACAATTTTATATCGAAATCATGCGTGGCATTGCTGATACCCTGGTTAATTCGACGGGCGACACTCAGGCTGCAAAAAAAATCGATAACCTTTGTAAGGAATTAGCCCACGATTTGAGGGAAGAAATAAAAGCCGCACAGAGAGGGGAGGGAGCATCGTAAACCTATTTTAAAATTTGTAGCAGGTTGACGTTTGGCATTGCCGAGGTTTTTTTCGAAAATTTGTAAAAATTATCGTAATTTTTAGGTGCGTAGGCATCGGGGAGTGAATTCATCTACGAGGAAGACCCACATTGCCCCTCGAAAGAGAGGAGAAAATGGGAATAAGGTTGGCGTGAGCTCGTAGCGATTCTAAACGATTTCGTATCGGAACCGGTAAGAATTAAGTTTTCGTTATCATAAGTTGTATGATTTCGAGTGCATCGAACTTTAAGATTAAAAAAGCAATATCCATTGTTGTAATCAGAAAGGCGATGAAAAAAATTGGTTTTAGCTTATTCACAAGTATCCTATGCTTTATCGCTTTGGCGGTACCCGCACAAAGTCAATTCGAAAATACAGATCATGCCAAACGCTGGCTGGTTGAACAACTCAACCGACATGCGATATCCTTTGAGGGTAGAAGCGATTTCCTTTGTACCGTTTCAAGTCAGGATTTGATTGTTTCCTATAAAGTCGAGGGCAAAAACAGTGTATTAGCCTTCTGTCCTTGGGAGTCTATCCAATTAAGTTTACACCCGGAGGAGGAAATAGAACCTACCCACATGGTCCGAATAAGTTCTAACTCTGCAGCCATTACTGTGATGGGGCAGGAGGGTAACGAGGAGTTGAGCGTCCTGCCTGTTCCCTTACTATTGGCAGAAGATCAAGTTGAAGGAATATCCAATGCCATTAATTTGATCAATGCGGAGCACCAACAACCTCTCGAAGCGACGGCAAAACCCTAATGGAGAATGGAAATCTCGGAGCTTATCTATTTAATTTGTCGTATTTAACTACAAATAACTCTTGCCTAGTAATTATTGTAGGGGTCCTTGCTAAATCCGAAAGAGTTATGAAAGGGAGGTGCCATGAGTACCAGGTTTGCCTCCTCATCACCTAATTCCACAGCTTTGGTAAGAAAGCGTGCAGCTTGGAAATACTGTCCTTTTTCGATAAGGGTGAGTCCTTTGTAACGGAGTATGTCGGCTCTTCTTCCTTTTGAGTAGAAAAATGCTCTTTCGAATTCACGATATGCTTTTTCAATTTCACCCAAGGAATAATAGATTCTCCCTCTTTCGACATATACTTCGACCAAGCTATTATCATAACTTAGGGCGGTGGTGAGGTCAAAGAGGGCTGAATTTAAATTGTCCAATCGCGCATTGCAGCGGCCACGATAGAGGTAAGTCATACTCGATTTACGGCCATTCTTAATTTTTTGATCGAAAAAACGGAAGGCGTCTTCCATTTGGTTTTGTTCAAAAAGCCAGATACCCTGGGCTAGTTCTTTTTTCTCTCTGTGCCCAGGTGAATATCGGGCTGAAACAAGTGATGCCACTAAAATAAGCAAGAACAGCGAGGGGACGACCAGGAGAAGTATCATAGCAGTGCTTCACGGGTTTTCTTAGGAAGTGAATTGACGATCAATTCGTAAGAATGTCGAATCCAGCCTTCGATCATTGTATCCGGTATCGAGGGGTTTGGTTCTATCGTGTTCCAGTGTTTTTTATTCATATGATAACCTGGCTTTACGATGCCTGGATATTTTTCGCGGAGTTCAACGGCTAGTTCAGGATCGCATTTTACGTTAAAGCTCAATATTTCTGTATCTAATGATACTAGCAAAAATATTTTTTGGGCTACTCTGAAGACAAGAGTTTCAGGCCCGAAGGGTAAATCTTCTGTTACATGGGGTAAAGAGAGGCAGAAATCTCGTAAGGTTTCAATGTTCATCTCAAAATAGCCCGGGTAATCATAACGATCAGACAGATTATAAACATAACGATGGATATCCGATTGATCCAGTGCATGGTTCGAATATTGAAATTATCGGGATATTCGCCGTTATTTTTACGGAAGACCCTACCGAAGTACCGGAAAGCTTCTCCCAAATGGAAATACTTTTTAATATCGCTCATCTATTTATCCTTGATGTTTACCAATTATACTTCGGGATTTTCTTCCGGATCGGTCCAGCGTCCATCCTCTT
>JBAYRB010000135.1:0-6835 GCA_041676905.1 Spirosomataceae bacterium | reverse complement strand
GTGGTGTATTTGGTTCCATGTTGTCAACACCAATCATCAATGCTCCACAGTCGGCGATAATGGGTATGCATAACATCGTGGAGCGTCCGGTAGTGGTAAACGGCGAGATCGTGATCCGTCCGATCATGTACATAGCCCTCTCCTACGACCACCGAATCATCGATGGCCGGGATTCGGTAAGCTTCCTTGTACGTATCAAGCAGATACTTGAAGATCCTGCGAGGTTGTTGTTTGATTTGTAAGAAATATACCTCTTGTTATAAAGAAAAAATAGGCAGTTTAAAGGCTGCCTATTTTATTTTTGCCCCCCACCCAGGTTAAAACTCGTTCTTCAACCTTACAGAAACCTGGGCCATAGCACCTCGATTGTTGCGATACAATCGTTCATCAATTAACCAATCAAAGTCTTAATTTCTACGAAAGGGATAGGATGAACTGCGTTTCTTCCCAATCCCTCTCAATACCTATCATTGTATCGTCTCAACAGCGATCGGACTGTTGTGTGGAATTTCATCACTAGCAACTTTAAGGATTACGTCGCCGTCTTGAATATCCCCAAATATTTGTACATGAGTGGATGTGGCATCCCCACGGTGGACCGGTACACGTTCTGCCTTGCCATTTACTACCCTGATCACGAAGGTGTTTTCCATGTTGGAAACTACCGATGACTTCGGCACGAAAATACTGCCTTCATTAGCTTGAACGGGCAATTTTGCAGAAGCATACATCCCGGGCTTCAGCTTCCCGTCCGTGTTTTTAATATCAATTTCAATCATTTCCGAACGGGTATCCGGTCTAACACTATGCGAGATTCGTGCTAAGTTCCCGGTAAATACTTCATTTTGGAAAGTCCGAACGCTAAACTTCACAGGGGTCCCTACTCTGATATCACCCAAATACGCTTCGGGTACAGCCAATCGTAACCTTAATCGATCCAACTGTCTGATTTTTAACAAGGGGACAGACGACTGACCACCAGGCCCCACGAATGCACCCGGTGACAAACGGCGATCAGTAACAACCCCTGTGAAGGGAGCAGTAATTTTCAAATAATCAACTAACTGCTTAACCGACTCATAGTGGGCTTGCTCCGCTACCACCATCAGGCTGTCCGAAACCGCTTTCGACCAATAAGTCTCTACGTCGGTTTCCGAAATAGCACCCGGAGTTTTTTGCGTGTTTAAGGCACGTTGGTACATGGCACGGCTCGACTGATACACCGCTTCAGCCGCTTTTACTTTGGAATATGCCGCTGTTAAGTTTGCTATTAATTCAGGGGCTTCGAGCTCAGCTAATAGTTGACCTTTATTGACCCGGTCACCTATATCAACGTGTATTTTACTGATGTAACTGCTGACCCTTGGAAATATGTCGGTCTCATAGAAACTTTCCAATTCACCCGGTAAGTTTAGCTCACGAACAGGCTGGGAGCTTTTTACGACGATAGCTGAATACCGAAAATCATCGCTAGCAACTGAACTATTTTCATCTGCTAAATTATCTACATGTTGGTTTTTACGGCAAGAAACCAATAGTAATCCAAAAACTACAAGTGTTACGATGCGGTTCATTTAAAACAATATTTGTACCTTTTATTTAAGTTAATTTAGATGGTTGGGAATGGTTATTTCTGCTGCCTGACCATTTTTGAGATCATAAGTGACACTATCGGGATTATCCGGATCCAGTGATACGGAATCAAAGGATACTTTTCGCATCACCAAGGAAAAAACCACCGGTAGAATAAACAGGGTCGAGAAGGTCGAGGCTAATAAGCCACCAATCACCGCCCTTCCCAAAGGAGCCACCTGTTCTCCCGTATCTCCAAATCCACTAGCCATAGGCAGCATCCCAATAGACATGGCTAGTGCCGTCATTAAGATCGGCCTCAATCGGATTGAGCCTGCAGTACGAGCCGCTACAGATGCATCACGATACTCTAATCGCAATGTTTCCGCATTGGTAACCAACAACAGCGCGTTGGCTACCGATACCCCTACCGACATGATGATACCCATATAAGACTGCAAATTGAGGGTTTGCCCGGTCAATATTAGCAGTAATAATGCCCCAGCCAGTACCGATGGTATAGTGACCATGATAATAGAAGCAAGTCGGAACGACTGATACGACGCGGCCAATAATAAGAAAATAACCACCACCGCTAAAATCAACCCAAACTGTAAGCTTTCTAACGTTTCTTGTAACAACTTTGCGATTCCCTCTACCGAAACAACACTTCCCCGTGGCGGCTCACCCGCTGCTTCAATTGCCTTGTGAACGGCAGCACTGGCGGTTCCTAAATCTATATGATGGGTATTGGCTGTAATCGTCAGAATTCGGCGAGGACCTCTCCTATCATATTGTGCCGGCACATTGGTGGTCGTAATAGTCGCAATATCCCCTAATGTGGGTCGGAGCTGCCCTTTTACTAAAGGAATATTCTGAATATCCGCAATGGATTTCATATGTTCAGGCGACATCTCCACTTGTACTTGATAGGCGAAACCCTTGCTTGGTCTAACCAAAGGTTTTTCGCAGTAAAGCGGCTGGAAGAGGTAGCAGCCACTAGCGACTTAGCAATAGCATCTACCGATAGACCTAACTGGGCAGCACGCTCACGATCGATATTGATTTGTGCCGTGGGATAACGGAGCGGTTGTTTGATACGCACATCCCTTAAATAAGGAATCTTGTTTAGCTCGCGGATTACCTTCTGGGCATAAGCTTGGTTTTCGGCAATGTCTTTACCTCCAATCATCACTTCGATGGGAGTAGCCGCTCCCTGACTCATGATTTTCTCGGTCAGTTCAATGGGCTCGAAGACTAATTTCATATCCGGGAACTCCTTCTGTAATTTTAGTCTGATCTGATCCTTTAAGTCTGAAAGTGATTTCATCTTATAATCAGGAGCCATGGCGACCTGCAAAATGGCTTCGTGCGGTCCCGCATTGAAGACGTAAAGTGCACTGGTACCATAACTAGAAGGTGTCATACCGACGTATGCAGAGGTAATACCTATATTTTCTTTGCCGACCAGATCCTCCAAGTGCAACAGGACTTCCTTCACCCGCTCTTCCATCCTTTCCAGTCGAAGCCCTTCCGGACCAATCAAACGTACCTGAAACTGTTTGGCTTTTTCTTGTCGGGGCATGAGATCAGTACCAATCATCATGAAGAGAAGAACAACTAAGGAGAAGGACCCAACCAGGTACAAGCCGACCACCGTTTTTCTCCGTTTCATAAAGCGGCTAACCCAGTTGTTGTACCCGCGTTGCACCCGAGCCATGAACCCTTCTTTTTTCTTTCCATTGGTTGAAGAACCCTCTTCTTCCGAATGTTTGTGGTCTTTTAACCACCAGTTGCTTAGAATGGGTACGAGCGTTTGCGAAAGGAGGTAAGATGCAGAAATCGAAAAACCAACTGCTAGTGACAAGGGCAAAAACATTCCCCTCGGGATCCCGCCCATCAAAAATGCCGGAGCAAATACCGCCAAAATCGCGATCGTAATCAACAACAACGGAAAACTCATTTCAGCCGAAGCATCTTTAATCGCCCGAGCTTTGGACTTACCCTTTTCCAAATGTTGGTGAATGTTTTCAATAACCACTGTAGATTGGTCCACCAAAATACCGATCGACAATGCAAGGCCTGACAAGGTCATGATGTTTATCGTCTGACCCGTCAACTGCAACATCAAAATGGAAGCAAGTAATGAAGCTGGAATAGTCAGGATAACAATCAGGGAGCTTCGAATATCCCGTAAAAATAAAAATACCATCAGACCGGTAAGCAATGCACCTAGTCCTCCTTCGACAGCCAACGCATGGACCGACTGCATTACATAGACCGACTGGTCGAACTCATAAGTCAGGTCGATGTAATCGGGCAACAAACTCCGCATTTCAGGGAGTTTCTCCTTTAAAGCCGATACGACCGATAAAGTGGAGGCATCACCCGATTTGGATACGGGTATGTATACCGAACGTTTTCCATTAATAAGCGCATAACCCACGGGAACGTCTGTGGCATCTTCCACGGTTGCTACATCCCGCATAAAGATCATCGGACCTGCCCCCTGACGTAAAGGGATATTTAAAAAATCTTCTACGTTTTCCAATACCGTATTACTGGGGGTCATCACCATGTAATCACCGATACGAACGTTACCTGCGGGAGAGATTTTATTATTAGCCACCATGGTGGTCACAATCTCATCCGGTGTCAACTCATAGCTCTTCATTTTTTCAGGGTTTACCCTGACCACAATAGTCCTTTCATTGGAACCAAAGGGAGAAGTAGCGACACCACCCGGTATCTGAGAAAATAAAGGGCGTATCCTGGAGGAGGCCATATCCTGCAATTCCGCCAAGGGAGCTGATCGACTACTGAAAACCAACTGACCTACCGGCAAGGTTGAGGCATCGAAACGTACCACTGTGGGGGGTACCGTTCCAGGTGGCAGATAGTTCATCACCCGGTTTACCTGCGTCGCTACCTCACCGGCTACCTGGGCCATGTCCACATTTTCATAGAAGGTCAACTTGATCAAACAGGTTCCCTGAATGTTCTTTACTTCTATATCCTTAATACCGGATACGTAAAGCATTTGGTTTTGATACCGCGTCGCCACAAATCCTTCCATTTGGGCAGCCGACATCCCACCATAAGGTTGTGATATGTAAATCGTTGGGAGATTGAGGTTGGGAAAAATATCAATAGGTATCCTCACCAGGGCTAGGGCAGCAAAAATGATGACTGTCGCTAGACCAACGATAATTGAAATAGGCTTATTTAATGCACTCTTTAACATGGAATCGTTTAATAATTAGGGATTTGTTCTAGGAAGACATCAAAATCTCCTTTTGCGGCCGCCTTCATCAATAGGGTCCGCCAAAAATTATTAATGGAAAAAAGATATTCGGTTTCCGCTCTAATGAAAAGGTCTGTAACTTGGGTTAGAAGGAGAATATTCTCTAAACCATTTTCATAGCGAGCCAACGATTGCGCATAGGCTTGCCTGGCCGCATTTACCATCAATGGGGTCTTCTGAACCGTCTGGTAAGCCAGGTTAAATTGAATATCCGAATTCTTCAATTCAGTTAGCACACGGTTGTATTCCGTATTATAAGATTCACGCAGCGCGTCATATCTGAACTTTTCAGCGGCTAATTGTCGGCGATTTTGGAATATCCGAGAGGGATGCCATACGAGCGTTGCACCTAATGCATAATTTAAGGCGCGAATATTAAGCCCTGATAGTGATGAAGAAATATAAAAATCCCCGTTTTCATCAGGTCTTTCTTTTATCCCAGATCCTCTTCCCCAAAATGACCCCATCAGATGAAATTCAGGCATTACGCCTAAACGTAAACGCTTGATTTCATACTCCTTAACTTTCTGTAGATATTCCAGTTTTTGTAATCGGGGGTGGCGGTTGGGCTCGGAACTGGTGAAATTGAAATTGCCGGGAAGCTGTGTGAAAAAGATCATGGTATCTAATTCAATTTCTTTTCCAGCCTCGCCGATTAATTCACCCAACATTGTTTCGAGTGTTTTGGCACGGGCTTGGCTATCCATGAGCTGGAGTAAAGCTCGTGTTGATTCAGCTACGGCCAAAGAACTATCAATGGCAGCCTTCAGTCCCGACTCAGCATTTGCGCGCGTTACGGCCACAATATCCTCGGTTCGACGAAGCGCTCGCTCCTGCAATTCCACAAATTTTCTAGCATTGAGAGCGAGCAAATAAGTATCCGCAACTTTTATTTGGTGTTCGAACAACTCTTGCTCGTAGGTCTTTTCGATGGCTTCCTGACGCGCAACTCCTAAATTGCGATCCATTTCCTTTTTACCAAACGTAAAGGCTTGCCAATCAATAACCGTGGAGGCAACCGACGTCCAGGTAGGTTGAAAGTTAAAACCATTGGTTTTGATCGAACCACTGGATCCTAACAAAAGCCCATCGTATCCAAGACTGGGTCCACGCACTTGATTTGAGGTTCCAAATAGTGCCTGGGTTTGAATACCTATCGTAGGATAATATTCGGCTAGTGCAGACGCTAAATCCTCCCCTGCTGCCAATTTTTCCGCTATTCGCTTTTTCAAAGCGGGATAGTTTTGACGGGCTTTCTCCAAAGCCTGAATTAAATTGACCGATACAATTTCTTCAGCAGGATTACCCTGAGCATGACTTGAAATGGAAGAAAGTACTTGAAAAAGTATTACAACTGCTACTAATGAAATTTTACTAGAAAATCCTCGCAACATACACGCTAACAAATAACACTTTGATTGAATTTTAGCAAGATAAAGTGTTGGTCTTAGCAGGAGATTAAACTGCGATTAGATTTCTTTTTACCTACATTAAAATTATTCTAATACAATAATTGATCTTGAAAATCAGTTATACGGAAATGAGAAATCCACGACGATTTCAGTCCCCTTGCCCAATATAGAGGAGATTCTCATTTCGCCTCGATGTAACCTTATAATACGGTGAGCTAGCGTTAATCCAATTCCGAAACCCGTATGACCTGTGGCATTTGACCCTCGGTGCAAGGGTTCAAAAATATGATAAATCTCATTTTCAGGTATACCAATTCCGTGATCTAATATACGTAGTCGGAGTCGGGTCTCGGTATTCATTTCCAATGAAACCACGACTTCATCGGACGCCGATTTTTCAACTGAATTGTCTAAATTATTTGGTTGTGAAGTGGTTAGACCTCCCTCCGTTAGGGAATTTGATTCTTTACCTGCCGTATCTTCTTTTTCAATATCATACTCATTAGTTTCTACCGAGTACTTACAGGCATTGTCCAATAGATTGGTG
>JBAYRB010000134.1:0-6843 GCA_041676905.1 Spirosomataceae bacterium | reverse complement strand
CGCATTCTCCCCACCTCGGCAGATTATGGGAAAATCGACGGAAATTTTGCTTTAGCTTTTAAAGCCAAGGTGCTGTTACATATGGCTTCGCCTCAGTTCAACCCCAGTAACCCATGGGATAATACTTATTGGACCCAGGCCTATGAGGTCAATAAGCAGGCATATGAGAAGCTAAAATCGCAGGGGTACCGTTTGGTTGAAAATTACGAAGATATCGCTCTGGTGGAACGGAATGCTGAAACCGTTTTCGCCGTAATTAATTCTTATCCCAACAAAGTGGCTAACTGGGATTACGGGGTGCGTCCGGGATCCGAAAGTCGCGGCCCCGCCTACGCATGCCCGACCTGGGAATTTATTAAGCAATTTCCGATGAAAGACGGTAAAAGCTTCGACGACCCCACCGGTGCTTACTATAAATCGGAAGATCAATTGCTACAGAGCTACTGGGAAAACAGAGACCCCCGATTCGAAAAATCTATTGTATGGAACGGTAAAATTTACGAGGTCTCGGGAAAAACAGGTAAAAGACAATATACCGCACTGGGAATTGCACACGAACTCGACGATTTCGGAATTAATCCTAAAGCGGGTGTTAACTCTACGAACCTGGATCGGTATAGTGGATTTTTCATAGAGAAGAATAGCCTTCTCCGTCTTACCCAAGCGGAAGTACAACAGTACGATGTTGACTATATCGTAATGCGATTTGCCGAAGTAATGCTCAATTATGCCGAAACCGCTAATGAAACGGGGCACATCGACGACGCTAAAGCGATTTTACTAGAAATCAGAAAGCGGGCCGGAATCGAACCAGGTGCTGAAGGTGATTATGGAATCAAAGCCACCACCCGTGAAGAAATGCGAGAAGCGATCCTAGCTGAACGAAATATTGAATTTTGTTTCGAAGGCCATCGCTTTTGGGATTTGAGACGCTTGCGTATGCTCGACCGCCTAGACGGTACAACCAAACATGGGGTCGAAGCCATCGCTATCAACCCCGACGGTACAGAAATGACCATGGCCGAAGCCCGAGCCAAAGCTGATCGGTTTGAACTCGTTGAAAAGGATTTCAAATACAGCCTATTGCAAGTGCCTCGTTCCGGGGTGCAAACGAATTCTGTACCTGAAACTTACTACTTCTTCCCCATCCAACAAGACGTACTTGATCGGAATAAGAATCTTGAACAGAATAAAGACTGGGGAGGAACCTTCGACCCAACACTTCATTGAAAATAACTCATCCTAATTTCATAGAATGCACTAAAGCCCCTACTATCGGGGCTTTTTTGTTTCTCCCCATTCCTTTCGTCAGTTCACAAGTACGGTCCCCTCATTCGTGAATCTTCGGCTGGTGCCCTGCTGTAAAGAATAAATATTTAAAAAAAAAATATATTTTTTTCAGGACTTTCTTGAAAACCGTCTCTCTTTATAAATAAAAAGCACAACTTCGCAGTAGGTTAGTGCACTAACTTGAAAGGACCGAATGCAAGGGCAACGAATCGATACAAACTTAGACGACTTGAAACATAGGCGACTCCTGGAGGAGAAAGCCCCTCAGATCTGGTTATCATTTAAACAAGGAAATGAAGATGCTTTTACGGAGCTAATGGAGTTGTATTATCCCTCCATGCTCAATTACGGATTGCGTTTTCAAAACGACCGGGAACTGGTTAAAGACTGTATCCAAGACCTTTTCCTGGAACTTTGGAAGAGCCGGAAAGCCGTTGCCGACGTCCGTGCACCGAAAAGCTATTTACTCATTTCGTTGCGACGAAAACTACTTCGGGAGATAGGTCGAACGCGTTGGTTTCGAGAGGCACCTGAAATTACGGACGACTACAATTTTGAGGTACAGTTTGCGATCGAAACGTACCTAATCAACACTGAAATACAACACGAGGATCTAAAGAAATTAAAGCGCTGTCTCGGGCAATTGACTAAGCGGCAAAGAGAAGCCATCTATTTACGATTCTTTCACGAATTGAGCTATGAAGAAATTGCTGAAACCATGGAAATTAACAGGCATTCAGCGGTGAACCTGGTTTATGAAGCGATCAGGTTTATAAAAAACAACTGGATTTACCCATGAAAAATTACGATCAATATACGCTGGAAGACTTTGTCCAGGACTTTTATTTTCGCCGATGGGTATTGGGTAAACTGGACCCCAAGGATACATTTTGGGAAACCTGGTGTAAGGAGAACCCCGAAAAAGAGCTCTTAATACAAGAGGCGTCAAGCATGGTGATTGGCTTGTCATACGAGCCGGAAGTAGTTAAGTCGGAGGAGATTTTTGCGGCCATTTCCCGCGTACAAAAACGCATTCATGAACGAGCCTTATTTTCTAGAAAATGGTTTTATTACGCGGCCGCGGCCATTGTCCCTACGGCGTCGCTACTGGTTTTATGGTTAGTGGGAAACTCGCAAACCGAAGAATTGACCGTAGCCGAGATAAGTTCAGACGTACGTTGGGAGGTAAATGAAGGTAGGGAGGTCGTTCCACTCACCCTTAGTGACGGCAGTACCGTCCAACTTGGACCGGGTAGTCGTCTGGGGTATACAAATGGATTCGGAATTACCGACCGATTCGTGTGGTTGGAAGGGGAAGCTTATTTTGAAGTAATTAAGAATACCGAATCTCCCTTTATCGTCAATTCCCATAACGTATTGACGAAAGTATTGGGCACGACATTTCATGTGAGGGCTTATAGCCAGGATGAAAACGTCTCTATTTCAGTCACTTCCGGCAAAGTGACCGTCCAAAAGAAAACAGTTAAAGATGCGGAGGAAATGGACCCGGGGCCTGAGTTGATTTTAACCCCTAACCAACAGGCAGTGGTATCACGTAAAAACGACAAGATCATCAAAACCCTTATCGAGACTCCCGCAATCATCAAAGTACCGGAACAACATCGCCATTTTATTTTTAACGATACGCCCATCAGTGAAGTATTCCAAACCTTGGAAGAAGCCTATGGTATTCCGATCGCTTTCGATGATGAAAAACTTGCCAAATGCAACCTAACCGCTCAACTCAGTAACGAGGACCTTTTCGATAAACTCGACCTAATCTGCGAAACTATACAGGCGAGTTATCAGGTAACCGATGGTCAAATAGTGATCAGAGGAGCGGGATGTGAATAGTCTTTAAAAAGTTTCCGGTGACACTGCGAATGCCACCGGAACACGTGTCGGTAAACTGCTGCGAACGGTTTACCTAAGAGTTTCTGTCAAAACATGTCTGAACTATGTTAAACAAAAACCGCCTTTACGGCAATTCAAATCTATGAAATACCTTTTACAAAAGCATGATCTGTTAGTTAGAATCATGAAGATCAGCATCCAACAAATCGGCTTACTGCTGTTAGTTGTGAGTATTTCGAATGCCACGTCGCTATCCGGGCAGAACATCCTGGAGAAGCAAATTTCGTTGACGGTGGAAAACAAACCTCTCAAAACCGTTTTAACGCAAATTGAAAAAGAGGCTAATGTTCGATTTATGTACAGCTCAAAGGTAGTAGGGGCGGAAAGAAAAGTTGATTTAACGGTTTCCCGGCAACCTTTAGGCGCGGTTCTACACACGTTGTTCGAGCCACTGGGTGTAGGCTATCGAATTAGCGGTCAACATATTATCCTCAGTCGCACCCGAAACTTCAGCACCTTACCTGGGCTGAACACCCCGATAATTAACCGTATCAACACCCATGTTGAGCGTAGAATAACCGGTACAGTACGCGAAGTTAATGGCGACCCCTTACCGGGTGTTAGTATCTTACTGAAGGGCACACACAAGGGTACTGTCAGTGATCCTGCCGGCAGATACGAATTAGTACTCACGGATACGGAAGCAGCCTCTAATCCTATATTGGTTTTTTCATTTGTGGGTTTTGTAACCAAGGAGATTCCTGTCAACAATAGATCCGTCCTGGACACAGAATTGGAAGTGGACAATAAATCGCTAGAAGAATTGGTGGTGGTAGGTTACGGCATCCAAAAAAAGGTAAATCTCACCGGTGCCGTGGATGCCATTAAGGCGGACGATATCGTTTCAAGGCCGGTCGGACAAGCCACGGCCGCTTTACAGGGAATGGCCCCCGGCGTGACCGTTACCCAACGCTCAGGAAAGCCGGGTTCGGATGGAGGAACCATTCGCATCAGAGGGATTAGTAATATCAACAACACCGGTCCACTGGTATTGGTCGACGGGGTACCTATGAGCCTCAATGATGTGGATGTGAACGAAATTGAATCGATCTCGGTCTTAAAAGATGCGGCATCAGCTTCTATCTATGGTTCCCGGGCTGCCAATGGGGTGATACTCGTCACGACTAAAAGAGGGAAATCAGGACAGTTTTCTGTCAATTACCGCAATAACCTGGGCTGGCAGCAACCGACCGCTTTAATGAAAAAAGTAAGCGGTTATGACCATATGGTAATGATCAACGAAGCCAACCGAAATGTAGGTCGGAATGCACCGTTTTCAGAAGATTATATTGAGGCTTACCGCCAAAATGCACCCTCAGACGAATATCCCGAAACCAACTGGCATGACGTAATGTTGCGGGACAAGGCCTTCCAACAAAACCATTACGTCAGTGTTAATGGGGGTGGTGAAAAAATGAGCATCCTGGGTTCGGTTGCCTATATGGATCAAAAGGGAATTATGGATTCCCGGTTCAAGCGACTCAATTTTCGGGTCAATTCCGATATCCGTGTGAAGGACAATCTGCAGATCGGTATGGATATCATCGCCCGAAATGATGTACGGACCGAACCCCCACAACAATGGGGTTGGCTATTAAGATACCCCCACAATATTCCCGGTAAAAATGAGAATGGTACCTGGGGCGTGGGTTGGGATGGCCAGAACGGCTGGGCGACCTTGAGAGAAGGCGGTTATAACCACGACAAAAGGCACGATTTAACCGCCAATCTAAAGATCAATTGGCAACCGTTCAGCGGATTTAACCTTTTGCTACAAGCTGCTCCCGATATCGCTTTTCAGCACGTAAAGAACTTTAGGAAGCATGTCAATCTCCTCTTTCCTGATGGCTCTATCATCAACCCTACAGAATACAGAGCCAATTTGACAGAACGCTACACAAAGACTATAAAAAACAATTATCGCGCTATTGCCGATTACAGCAAAGACATCCAAGCACATTCGTTTAAAGTCCTAGCCGGTGTGGAAGCCATTGATTACAGAACCGAATGGATCTCTGGATTCCGCGATCAATATCCACTCGAAAATTACGATGTATTGAACGTCGGTTCGACAGCCAATCAACGTGCTGAAGGGTCGGCTGGAGAATGGTCGCTCCTCTCCTACTTCGGGCGGATCAATTATAGCCTGAGCGATCGCTACCTCCTGGAAATGAATTTGCGTGCGGATGGCTCGTCCCGCTTTACCGGTGATAATAAATTCGGTTACTTCCCCTCTGTCTCAGCGGGTTGGAGAGTGTCTGAAGAAACCTTCCTAGCTGATGTACGTTGGATCAACGAACTTAAGCTAAGGGCATCCTGGGGAGCTCTGGGTAACCAGGAGATTGGTGGTAATTACCCCTTTGCCTCTTCCATTTCCATGGGTCAAAATTACGTATTCGGACCTGACATTCCCGCGCTTGGGGCGGCTCTGATCAATGCAGGAAACCCCCTCATCACCTGGGAAAATACCCGTATGGTCAATATCGGTGTCGACGCTTCCATCGGAAATTTCGAAATCACCGCCGACTATTACATCAAAAAAACGCATGATATCCTCCTCCGTTTGCCCGTACCTCGCATAGCAGGTCTAGTAGAACCTTATCAGAACGCAGGTAAATTCCGCAACGAAGGTTGGGACCTAGGTGTCGCCTATCGCAGAAATTTCAATGGTTTACGTTTGGATGTATCCGCTAACCTCTCCGATGTTAACAACCGTATCGTCGATTTAGTAGGAACAGGACCCTATATCTACGCGCGAGAAATTGATATGCAAGGGAAGCCCTACCGTTCACTTTTCGGACTGCGCTCCTTGGGTTATTTCCAAAACCAAGAGGAAATTGACGGCCATGCCACCCAATTCGGACCACTCAGTCCGGGTGACATCAAATACGAAGACATCAATAACGATGGCGTCATTAACGCTGAAGATCGGGTGATAATCGGAAACACAATCCCCAAGTATACCTATGGATTCAATGTTGCCTTAGCTTACAAAGGATTCGATTTCGGTGTCTTCGGTCAAGGAGTTGGGAAAGTAGATGGCTATCTCGACAATTTTGCAACCATGGCTTTCTACTTAGGGGGAACCGCTCAGGAATGGCACAAAGACCATTGGACTCCCGAAAACCCCAATGCAGCCTATCCACGACTAACCTTTAATTATCCCAACAACGAGCAAGTTTCTTCTCAATGGGTACGTAGTGCTGCTTATTTCCGATTGAAAAACATGCAATTAGGATATACAGTACCTCAGTCGCTGGTGAACAAGATTAACATCTCTAAGCTGAGATTTTATGGCAGTGCCCAAAACCTATTCACCATCCACAAGTTCTATGATAGCTTCGACCCCGAGGCTCCCGTTGGCGAGGGGAATTACTACCCACAGGTTAAAGTGTTTGTATTTGGACTGGAACTATCCCTTTAAACTGAATTACGAAAATGAAACTTAAATATATAATCCTAACGCTCGGCACCCTCTTAGGTTCTACGTTTTTTAGCTCCTGTAACGATTACCTAGAACGGTATCCCCTCGATCAGCCCTCGGATGTTACCTTTTGGAGTACCGAATCGGAACTCAAAATGGCCATCAACGCCGTTTACCGCAGTCTTTATTTCACCGACCGCAACGTGATACATATG
>JBAYRB010000133.1:0-6860 GCA_041676905.1 Spirosomataceae bacterium | reverse complement strand
TGTCGCTTCATTGATATCACTTAAATCGGTAGCATTAGGGCTACCTAACCCTTGTTTTTTTACCATTTCGAAACCGAGCCATTCTGAACCATCGTATATAATCGATTGGTAAAATCGTTTTTCTCTATTAGCGTACGGGTTTTGAGGATCGTAGCCTGAAGCTGGATCATCAATCGTTAAACCATTTGCCATGGCATATTCATCCACCAGCTCCTGTGTTGGATTAACATTTCCCCAAGAACGTTGGATTCCTCCTACTCGCCAAGGTCCTTGTAGACCTTCTCTGCTACCTCCTAAGGCTGTTCCACCCAGATATTGTTTGTCAAATATCACTTCCTCGTTATTATTGTTCTCTTCAAAATGTAAAGTGTTATAATCGGGGAAGAGCGTGTAGACGTTCAAATCGATAACTTGTTTGTTCGTATTGGCTGCAGTTTGCCAACGGGTCGGATCGTTTGACAAGTTATAAATGGGGCTTGCCCATACGAGCTCACACCATCCTTTTAAGGTTAGTGCGGAGCCCCTTGTAGCGCGTCCAGCATCGGATCGTAGGGGAAGATCGTTAGCAATACTAGCACATTCCTCCGTAATGAATCGGAATGTTTCCTCGGAGCTATTCCTTGGTCGGAATACGGCGTCTCCTTGTTCGGTCATATTGAGAACGTCCGTAATGACGGGTACGCCACCATAGTACATCCAAAGTATCATATAATAATATGCTCTTAGAAATCTTGCTTCTGCAAGTCTTTGTTTTTTCCAATCTTCCGGTAAAGTCGCTGCACTCACCTTCTCGATAAATAGATTTGCTTTGCGAATATTAGCATAATGTCCCCAGTGACTAGGTGTATTATTTGGAGCGTACTGGGACAATGCCATTAGGTTCCGACTGGTAGGTCCTACACGACTTGCCATGGAGTTGTCGGTCCAATTCTCACCGGGGTCGTCGGTCGTAAATGGTCCTGGTAAACCGGCATATACATTATTAAGGAACAGATCGGCATTTTCGGGGGAGCTCCATAATGTGTTATCGGAAACCTGGCTTTTGGACTCAACTTCTAGGAAATCGGAACAGGCGCTTAGGATGGTAATTAGGCCAATTGAGCCTATTAATACATATATCTTTTTCATGATTTCTAATTATAAACTGAAGTTTACACCAAATGACAACACTTTTTGCTGAGGGTAGCTACGGAAAGTAGATTCGGGGTCCCAGTAGATAAGCTTGCTCCAGGTGATTATGTTCTGGCCAGAAGCATAAATTCGAGCATTGTGTAATCCGACTTTGCTTGCTATCGTTTCAGGAATTCGGAAACTTAGTGTTGCATTTTTGAGACGCAAGTAAGCAGCGTTTCGCATCCAAAAAGATGAAGTTTGGCTGTTGTTTGCGGTTGGGGCTCCGGTTAATCTAGGGTGTTTTGCATCTGTGTTGTCGGGGCGCCAATAATCAAGATTTTCTTTATAGGCATTCATACCATTAAAGAAAGCCCATGCCATTTCATTGACGTGATACAAGTGAGTCTTAGCTGCTCCTTGAAACAGGATATCGAGTGACCAATTTTTATATTCAACCCTAGGAGCAAATCCGTAAATAATTCGAGGAGATTGATTGGGGTCACCAATTGCCGTTTCATCGTTTACATCGATTTTGCCGTCGTTATTAAGGTCAGCATAGCGTATATCGCCAGGTCGTACGGCTCCCCAAGGTTGAACAGCAATACCCTCTTTCAAGCTTCCATCGTCATTGAAGTCATTTTGTTGAAAAAATCCGATAGCCTGATAACCGAATTGAGTGCCCAGAGGTTTTCCTGTTCTCCTTCGATTAGGATTGTTGTAAGTGACGGTATTTTCAAAGGTTTGTAGTAATTTGTTTTTCGCGTAGGTAAAAGTGCCGTTTAGTTGAATTGAAAAATCTTTTGAAGGTCGAATATTGAAACCCGCTGCTAATTCTACACCACGGTTTTCCATTATACCGGCATTTACCTGGCTGAGTCCGATCCCATATTCGAGGGGCGTGATCACGTCGGGAGCGACGAGCATATTCGATCTTTTTTCATAGAAATAGTCGAATTCGACATTGATGCGGTTGTTCAATAATCCAATTTCTAAGCCGATATCAGACTTACGCGCTCTTTCCCAGGTGATATTAGGGTTCGGTTCGGCACGTTCACTGACAATTTGTACCGCATTTCCTCCAATTACATAACCTGGACCTGATACATTGTAAGTACTAAGGTATTGAAATGCACTACCTGCCAAGGCGCCAACTTCGCCATAAGAGGCACGTATTTTGAGGTTATTCAACCAAAGAAATTTATCCTTAAGAAAATTCTCTTCAGAAATTCTCCATCCGGCCGAGAATGCAGGGAAAAAGCCAAATCGTTTGTCGGGGGCAAAATAATAGTGTCCGTCGTAGCGTCCACTTGCTTCGAAGAGATATTTACCCATATAATCGTAGGCAACGCGATAGACCAATCCAATTTGGCGGGCTTTGGACGAAGTTCCAGCTGTGGTCATATCCGATGAGGAAGAACTACCCATGTTGATCTCATCGATATAGAGGTTGTAATTTCTTCGGGTTGCGCCCAAACTCCAAGAATCATTGGCGCGAGCTTCAAATAGTCCGAGTACCCCCAGGTTGTGATTCCCCAATGACTTGGCGTAGTCGAACCCCGCCTGATAGGTGAACTGTTGCGATTGGCTGACGTCATGTCTAATAGACGGTTTAGTTTCACCGAATATTCCATCGTTTATGACATAGGGGTCCTTACTTGTATCGACCGTTGCCAAATGTAGAGGTGTTGCCCACCCTTTAGTGTTATAAAATGTAGGGTCGTAAGCGATGGTTCCTTTTAATTTGAAACCACTTAGAAAGGGAAGTTCTTGTTCGATGTTTAATTGCGTAAAAATACCAGTTGTTCGATCTTTTAGATAACCACTACCATAGATAGCAGGCATTACATGTCGACCGTATAGACCATTACTGAAAATCATAGGCCCATATCCCGGGTGAGCATATCCGATTAATTCAAGTATTCTACCGGTCGCATTTGCAGGTTGGTCCGAATTAGGATAATGTCCTGCATTGATACGCCCATTAAGGTTTAATGAAACGGTAGTGTAATTACTAACTTTACCCTCTAGATTAATATTTAGATTGTATCTATTGGAGTAAGTGGTTTCCCACATACCTTGTTGATATAAATAACCGAAACCGGCATAGTACTTTATTTTGTCTGTACCTCCTGTCATTTCCACATTATGATAGGTCATGGGAGAATTCTTGGTTATAACAAAATCAAGTACGTAATCAGGAGAATAAATATCAGGGTCGGAACCATCTGCAAATTTTCGAAGTGCATCGTCATCATAGGGTAGGGGAAGTCCTTCACTTCTAGCGATCTCATTTTTGAGTGTTGCAAATTCAACGGAGTTGACGTACTCCGGTAATGCCGTAGGATTCTGAAAACCTACGTATCCATTATAGGTAATAGTTGGTTGCCCCGTTTTACCTTTTTTGGTTGTTACCAAAACTACCCCATTTGCACCAGCCACACCATAAGGGGCAACTGCCGCAGCGTCCTTCAGGACTGTAAATGATTCAATCGAATTAGGATCTAATTGTTGAAAGCTTCGTGGAATACCATCCACAATCAAGAGTGGTTGAGTTGCTCCAGTCGTTGAAATACCGCGTATGTAAATATTCGAACCGTCTCGACCAGGCTCTCCAGAGCCTTGTTTCACGATCACCCCTGAAAGCCGTCCTCCTAAATTGTTACTCAAATTTGTTGTGGGCACGCTAGCAATTTCCTCCCCTTTCATACTCGAAACAGCAGCCGTTACGGACGTCTTCTTTTGCACCCCATACCCCACTACCACCACCTCTTCCAGCGCTCTTTCGTCAATCTTTAACGCTACTTCCAAATGAGATTCATTGCCCACCGTGATTTCAGTGGTTTCATAACCCACGAAACTAAATACAAGGACAGCACCCGGGGAAACATTGAGCTGAAAATGACCGTTTTCATCGGTAATGGCACCCTGTTGAGTCCCTTTTACCAAAATACTTACTCCCGGTAATCCTTCCCCTTTTTCGTCGGTCACTCGGCCAGTAACCTGAGGAACCACGAAGGCAATGGAGGGGGAATCGAAGGTCGAAAGCTCCTGTTGCGAAGCTTTTCCTTGCTCTTTGCTTTTTACATAAATCAAAATGGAGCGTTTGTTGATCTGTCGATAACCTAGATGGGTACCGGCCAATACCAAGTCCAAGGTGGTCTTGATATCCCGCTTCATCTTCGGTAAACTCACTACTGTATACGTTTCCACTTCGTTCATGGGCATCACAAACGATAACCCCGTCTTTTTCTCAATGCGTTTTAATACCGTTTTCAGGCTTTCCTGCTGAGCACTCATTGTTACCGTCATTTGATGAAGTTCCTGACTGACACCGGTACTCGCCGTCAGCAGCTGGATCGTCCCGAGTAACAATATCATATAGGACAAAGTGATCCGCATAAGTGATCGAATTAAAGCGTGTCTCCGTGGATTTCGCATATACCCGGAACCGCACGCAATCTTAGTTAAAGATAATTGCATAACTCTACGTGTTTTTAATAATTGCTCAATGGTTGTTAAGAACATTCGGCCATTCGGCTCCTACCCCGGATGGCCGCTCTTTTTTGTTTAAGCTTAAGGGTGTTTCATAGGCTAAGGAATTAGGTTAGTCGCTTACATGTCACAGGAAATACCACCCGAAATAATTATCCGGTCATTACTTTTCACGTATTGGGCTTGTCGAATTCCACAAACCATCTCTAAAATCTCTTCCAAACTTTCATTTTCGAGAAACCAAGCACTGATGCGGCATTCTTCAATGGCTGGATTTTCAATTTTAATTTCCACACCAAAATGATCTTGCAGTAACTCCGCAGTTTGTAGCAATGGAATGTCGTCAAAAATTAAATTATTGCTTTTCCATTTTATCTCCTCAGCAATGATGATATCCGATTTTTCGAAACTTTTACTCTCCGTATCGACAACCAGGCGTTCATGGGGACGGACCAAACTCAGGGTCTGTATTTCGTCGTTCACCTGTACTAGTCCTCGCTCAACGGTAACTACAATGTTATGATCTCGAGCATTTACATTAAATGCCGTACCTAATACGTTGGTGGAAATCGTTCCGGTTCTAACAACGAAAGGGCGTTGCGGATCAGAAACAATGTCAAAAAATGCCTCCCCTTTTAAATGGACTTCCCGAATCGAATCTCCAAACGTCGATAAAAAACTTAATTCACTGTCCTCATTTAATAACACCTTGCTACCGTCAGGTAAATGGATGAAATCTTTTTTTGTATAACGGATGAGCTCATCACTGGCAGACTCTTCCATTTGCCCCATTAAAGGATCGGTATGTGTATTTCTCGATTCAAATAACCACCACCCCAGACCAAACCCCAATACCAACATGGCAGCAATCCGCGCCCAATATCGCAACGTAAATCTTTCAGATTGGACTGCAATGCTCTCTTCTACATCGCTCCGTAAAATTTTATTAAAAAGTTGATCAGCATCAAAAGGTACATTCGGCGAAGTAGAAGACCGCAATTTGTCTTCCATAAAGCGGGTTAAGTCCTCGCGAAAATGTTCCTGATAACGACCAGAGCGTACCAGGTTCTTCAGCTCGTCCTCCTCGTCCGGTGTTATCGTTCCGCTGACAAATTTTTCCAGTAAAAAATTAAATCGTTGCTCGTTCATGGGGTCAAGGGTTTAGATCTGGATCTAAAGATCAACGCAATCCAGAAAGCTATCACTATAATAGAGTCATCTCGGAGGGGGAGAGGGACAGTGACCTTGAAAAAATATTTTCTCAGCTAATAATATCGAGTTAAGAAATGCACGAATAAGGGTCGAAATACAGGTGTTCTATCCCTTGTAACGAAAGGGACTAACCAATCAATTAATTTGATTTTATGCTTGGGGAGTGGGTGTCACTGCCTACTTCGATACGGTAAGCTGGACCTAGCTTTGGTAGCCTAGAATTAATCCAATGAGCATCCCTATATGATGAGACAAATTTTGCCTAAGGAATTGCAAAGCCCTAACCAAATGATTTTTTACGGTTCCTTGTGAAAGATTAAGCTCACGAGCTATTGCTTCATGGGTCATACCTTCGTTTCTCGACATTTTGTAGACCAGTTTCTGCTGAGCCGGTAGTTTATCTACGAGTTCTTGGATAATGGCTTCCGATTGTTGGGTACGTATAATATGATCGGTGTCTCTGGTCACCCAGTCGATTTCTTCGGCATAAATTTGACAACTACGCGATTCGGTCGCCCATTTGCGAAACTGCGCGTAAACTTGGTGATGGGTCATCGATATCAAGTAACTTTCGAGGCTTCTAACTTGCGTAAATCGCTCTCTTTTGCTCCATAGGGTATAAAAAACCTCTTGTGCAATATCCTGGGCTAGTTCTTCCCTATGTAAGTACCTGAATGCTGTGTGGTAAACTACTTTTAAATACCGATCATAAATAAGTCTAAATGCGTCCTCATCACCTTTTGAAAGCCGTTGTAATGTGTCATCGGAAAGTGTAAGTTCAGGCTTTTCCATGAAAATTGGCTGGGAGTTTGCAGTAACATGGCCGTTTATAAATTCCAGCTCATAGCTAGACAAAGATATGGAGAATAAGCAAAGTTTTTTTAATTTATACTGTGTGATAGATTTAAAAATGTATTGTAATCCCCATAAATATCCTTTAATTGTTTATAACCTTTCGTTATTCCGGTGTAATCCAAATGGGGCTTGACCAAGCAGCGTGATCGTCCTCTAATTTTAAACGTACGTAATACCACGTCGGTTTA
>JBAYRB010000132.1:0-6997 GCA_041676905.1 Spirosomataceae bacterium | reverse complement strand
AATAGAGCGGCACGGGCAGGGATCTGACAAAACTAAGGGCATTACCGGCGTCCACTCCCCTGCGCGTTAGCGCTTTATAGGTCTGAGATTGTTCATCAAGGCTGGAATTTCCCGATCCACCCCCATATGCATTTGGAATCAGTAGGTTAATCGTCTCCCCTATGCCGTAGCTCCAAGCAAAAGCATATTCCTTGTCAAGGCCATCTTGGGGTTTTGTTTGAGTAGCTCCTTCCTGGGGGGCAAGTTCCGACTTCCCACGGATCGTCGCTTTCGAGTAATCATAAGCATTCCACAGTCGGGTGGTATGTGTACCCACAGCCAATATGACTGCCACCACCAGGCCAATAGCAATTCTTAAAAATTCATTTGTATTCTTCTTTTTTAGTAAGGCTACACCTTCCATAATCACGAATACCACCATAGCCAGTGCCAAGTAATAAGTTATTTGCACGTGGTTGGCATAGAGTTCCAAAGAGAGAAATAAGGCAGTCACGGCAGCTCCTGTAAGCCAATTTTTCCGGAAAGCGAGGACGATACCCGCTATTACACCGGGTGCATAGCCAATGGCCATCACTTTCGAAATATGACCGGCTTCGATGCTGATCAGGTTAAAAGTAGCGTAGGAAAAAGCTACGGACCCCACGAAAGCAAGCCCCGGTGATCTTGTCAGGGCTATGATAAGAAGATAGGCGCTTAACAGACTTAAAAACAGGATACAAGCTGGAACGGGCAGTAAATGGTAAATGGCACGACCGATCTTCGTCGACCAGCTTCCTGGAAAATCCCCAGCGATCATAAAGGCGGGCATCCCACTGAACATACTATTGGTCCAATTAGCCCATTCCCCGGTTTTTTCGTGGTAATCTTTTATTTCCTTAGCACCTGCTTCGGCTTGAGTGATATCGTGCATAGGCAGTTTTTTCCCTTCCATTAACGGGGAAAAGTAGCCCATGGTTAATATCAGAAAACCGATGATGGAGAATAAGTGGGGACGAACGACTTTCCAGGAAAAAACAGCATTCATATAATTTCTATTTCCTATATTAATAAAATGTATCGCAAGTGTAGTCTTTTTATCCCAGGGCAATAGTACCAATTTTGGTAAAATGGGGTTAAAAAGGGTAATTACCTGCCCTGCCCACAAAGATATAAGTATTGACTATTGTATATTGTATTAATTTTCGATAAAGAATTGTGAATATTTTATCAAATACGAAAGTTACTTTGCCTTTGATCCGAATAACCTAATAAATTTGCGCCGGACAAGGCAAAAAATAAAACGACCCCACTTGCCTCATCTATGCGAGTTGTTCTATAACGATCTGTTTTATGAAAAGAATTGGCGTGTTTACATCTGGAGGAGATGCCCCGGGCATGAATGCCTGTATCCGGGCCGTTGTACGGGGGGCAATTTATCATGGCGTTGAAGTATTTGGTATCAGAAGGGGATATAGCGGAATGATTTCTGGAGATATTTTTCAGATGAGTTCGCACTCGGTAAGCAATATCATTCAAAGGGGAGGTACCATATTGAAATCGGCCCGTAGTAAGGATTTTCTTACGAAAGAAGGACGTAAAAAAGCATATGAACAATTGCAGGCACACGGTATCGAAGGGCTGGTGGCGATTGGCGGAAATGGGACTTTTACCGGGGCTTTGACTTTCTATGAAGAATTCGGAGTACCTACAGTGGGTGCCCCTGGTACCATCGATAATGACCTTTACGGAACAGATTATACCATTGGTTTTGATACAGCTGTAAACACAGCGTTAGATGCCATCGATCGTATCCGTGATACTGCGGGCTCTCACGACCGTGTGTTTCTAGTCGAAGTAATGGGTAGGGACGCAGGTTATATTGCGGTTCAAGCTGGAATAGGTGGGGGTGCCGAAATGGTGATGGTTCCGGAAGTGTTGACACCCGTTTCTGAAGTGGTCAAAACTCTGAAAGAAGGATGGAATCGATCCAAATCTTCGTCGATTATCATCGTGGCAGAAGGGGACGAGGAAGGTAGTGCGATCCAAATTGGAGAAAAAATCAAAAACCTTATTAACTCCGAGGACTTAGATCTGAGGGTAACTACCTTAGGCCATATTCAAAGAGGAGGGGCTCCGAGCGCTCATGATCGGATCCTGGCCAGCCGCTTGGGATTAGGTGCCGTGGAGGGATTATTGACAGGCCAACAAAATGTAATGGCTGGTATAATCAATAATGAATTAGTTTACACTCCGTTGGAAGACACCATCCGCTTGCCGAAACCAATTAATGAGGACCTGCTCCGCATGGTAAGAATTTTAAGTACTTAGCGGTAGCCCGCCATTTTATAGGCGATCATACCCACCCATTCCCGCCAAAGCTTCTGAAAGGCTTCGGAAGCTTTGGGGTCGGGAGTTAGGCAGTATTTTAAAGGAAGATGATCAGGAGAAATAAAGAAATCGGACGGAAATGGATCGGTTCTTAGGCCGACCTTCGTGAAGCAACCGATGGATCGCCGCATATGATAGGCGGATGTGACGAGGAGCAAATCTTGTGCGGGTTCACCTTCCAACATAGAAGCCACGAATAATGCATTCTCATAGGTGTTTCTGGCTTTGGTTTCCAATAAAATAGCTTCGTCGGGAACACCCCACTCCATTAATAACTTCTTCGCCAGTTGGACCTCTCCCCTACCCTGAGCGATCAAATTCGGGTGATCTGCTCCGGTCAATAAAAGCTTTCGACAAATTCCTTTTTTATATAAAAAATAGCCTGTTAAAAGACGATCCGACCCACGTTCCAAGTCAAAATATTCAGGTATTGGTGAATAAGCGCCTAGAAGACCGCCGGATAAAATGATACCAAAGTCATAGGTTTTGCCCGTTGCTGTTTTGTTTTGAGCCGGCCATTCCCATAATTTGTACAATTGGGCCACCAAATATGTATTGGATTGCAGATAAAAAAATAAGGCGATAATGCCAATGAACACCCGGATTTTCGTTTGTTTAATAAAAAACAGGATCGCCACTAAGCCCCATAGCATGAGGCAGTAGGGCATTATCATGAAATCCAATAATTTTGAAAAGAAATAAAACATAATGGGTTCTGATTTTTAAGCAGAAAAACCGGGTTATATGGGCACGGTTAGTAATACCAAAATGAATTGTAAATAGCTTTTAATCCTATGCTTAGTTTATATAAAGCGAATGTTCCCTTTCTGATCCACACGATTCACTCTTCGATCAAAAATAGCAAATGGCCTGCGATCTTAAGTTTTGTCCTTTGTATTATTTATGCCCCTACTGTCAACGGGCAATCGGGCTACGAAATTGAAGTGACATTAAAAGGGTTGCGTGACACCTCCTGTGTTTTAGGTCATTACAATTACAGTAGAAGCTCGTTTATTGCCAGAGATACTGCCCAGGTGGATGCTCAGGGTAAAATGGTTTTTCGGGGGGAATCTTTGCCTGGCGGAATCTACCTAGTATTGCTCCCTGGCAATGCAAAATGGGCTGAACTGGTCTATTCAGGAACTGAAACCCGTTTTTCTCTAGAGAGTGACACGGTTGATATTGTGGGAAATATGGTCGTTAAGGGCTCGAAGGAAAACCAGTTTTTCTATGAATACCAACAAACGATGACAGCCAAGATGGAGGAAATTTCGCGTTTGAGTCAAACAAACCCACAGGATCCTCAAATTGCAAAATTAAGAAAAGATGTAGAAACCTACCGTAAGACGGCCATTGAAAGCAATTCCGACCTATTTACGTCTAAATTCCTAAAGGCGATTCAAGCTCCCGAGATCCCACCAGCACCGAAACTACCCAATGGAAAAGAAGATTCGGTATGGGTTTTCAATTATTACAAAAGTCATTATTGGGACGACATTGACTTTAACGACGACCGCCTATTGCGAACGCCAATCTTGCAAAACAAAATGGATCAGTACGTAAAAAACCTCATTGTTCAACACCCCGACTCCCTGATTAAAGAAGCAGAAGCATTGATAGCACGTTCGCAAAACAAGGATTTCCGATACTTTCTCATTCGCTACTTTGCCGCTGAATACGAGAACCCGAAAGCTGTAGGAACAGAAGCCGTTTTCGTTCATATGGCCGAAAAATATTATCTGGGTGGAGAAATTGCCCTTTCGGAGGACGGTCGCCGAAGAATTGCCGAACGTATCACTGTCTTAAAGCCGTTGTTGGTAGGCAAAAAGTTTCCGGACCTTCCCCTATGGAATCCCGAAAATCAACCCTTTAATGTGAACGATGTCAAAGCTGATTATCTGGTGGTCTTTTTTTACTCACCTACCTGTGGACATTGTAAAGAATCAGCTCCGAAGCTTTTGGATTTTTATGAAAAGTTCAAAATGGAAGGAGTCAAAGTGGTGGCAATCGCCAGTGAAAACTCAGAGGAAGAATGGAAGAAATTTATATCCGAACAGAAAACTTCACCCATTATCAACGGCTTTGACTACAGCGGTCAAATCGATTTTAGATCGCGATTTGACGTTTTGACCACGCCAACCGTATACATATTAGACAAGGACAAAAAAATATTGGCGCGAAAAATGCCTGTGGAACAACTGGGCGATTTTTTGAACTTTCATAAAAGGAAATTTGCTCGTCAATAGCCGATTATCAACGCATCTTCGCCCTTTTCACAAGATAAGTCATCAAAATTGATTCTAAGCCTTGGGAGATATCCGCCTCTACAAAGTCAATTTTATATTGACCACATTTTAATTTTAAGTCCATATAGTATTTTTCCATTCTTTCTCGATAATAGCTCCTTACTTGGTTGGGCTGTACTTTAATTCGGTCACCGGATTCAACATCAATGAATTCATACGGCCGGTCTTCAAATTCGAAGGCTAGTTCGGTTTTCCGATCGGTAATATGGAACAAAAGTACTTCGTGAAGGTTGTGTCGAAGGTGTTGAAGAGCTGGAAAAAGTGCCTCTTCGTGTTCGCTATTTTCGAACATGTCGCTGAAAATCACCACCAACGAACGTTTTTGGATTTTTCTGGCGATTTCATGCAAAACCTCCGCAACGGCCGTCTTCTTTTGTTGAGGGGCTTGGAGCAGAAGTTCGTTCAAATCGAGCATTATTTTATGCACATGTGACGGGGTTGACTTCACCGGCGTCTGTTTTTCAATGGTATCCGAAAAAACGCAAAGGCTCACTGCATCTTTTTGGCGTTGTAACAAAGTGGCCAAGGCTGCTGCAGCCAGTACACTGAATGTTATTTTCCCATGATTGTGCTCGGGATAGTACATCGACGACGATGAGTCGATTAGAAGGTGACAGCGGAGATTCGTTTCTTCTTCGTAACGTTTGACGAAGAGCTTATCCGTCTTAGCATATACCTTCCAGTCGATATGGCGCGTACTTTCGCCCGTGTTATAAAGGCGATGCTCGGCAAATTCCACGGAAAAACCATGGAAAGGCGATTTGTGCAGACCGGTTATAAATCCCTCCACCAGCTGTTTCGCAAGAAATTCAATATTTCCGTAAGCTTTGACAGCTGCTAGGTCAAGACTTGATTTTGACATGCTCAGTGATTTCTCAGCGAGAATTCCGCAAGTATACTCCTGCTAGCCTTCCCTCCTCATGTTCAAATAGTTTTCCGTCGGTTCCCACGACCCGCGCTTTCACATTGGCGACTCCGACAGTAAGGATACCCAACTCTTTTGCAGCAGCCTGCGATATGTCAATCACATGGTTTTTTACCCAAGGACCCCTATCATTAATCCTTACGACGACCTGGTTTCCGTTTTGGGGATTAATTACCTCCAATAAGGTATTGTGAGGTAGCGTACGATGGGCTGCCGTAAATTCACGGTTAGAAAAAATCTCACCGAAGGCCGTCTTTCGCCCTTCAAACCTTTTCGAATAATAAGAAGCTTTACCCGTGAAAACCTCCGTATCGTCTGGGTTAAAGGGGTTAACCAAGGTTAAAATCGTGGTAAGACCCAATAGAAGCGTTGAATGAATCATAAATTTTCAAAAGCTTACCGTGACCGGCAATGCGGAATTGATTGCAATCGAACGGGCAAATATATTGAAACTTTCCGGTAGAGACACGCCAGGAAGCGTTGGCAATACTTCAGATTAACGATTTCGATCCAAATTAATGATCTATTTCTACAATAAATTTTTTGCATTTCATAAACTTCTCTAAATTAGCGTGCAGAAAAGCATTTACATCAAATTTAAATTTAAGTGGAAGACAGAGAGAAAATCTACTCCAAGAGAGTTAGAGCGGGGAAACGTACCTATTTCTTTGATGTTCGCTCAACTCGCTCCAACGACTACTATTTGACAATCACTGAGAGCCGTCGCCATCAACAAGGGGATGGGTTCACGTACGAAAAACACAAGATGTTTTTGTACAAAGAGGATTTTGACAAATTTGTAGAAGCACTACAGGAGACTGTAGATCACGTGAAATCAGAGTTGATGCCTGAAGTTGACTTTTCTCAATTCGCCCGCTCGGAGAACGACTACGATGAAGTATCGGGTGATTCAGGACTGAAATGGGAATAGCGATTACGCTATTTTAATTCGCGTACAGAAGCCATTGTGCCCTTGGAGTTGATCCAAGGGTTTTTTAGGTTACACTCCTGAGAGGTTAACTTCTATCGACCTCGTACCACCGCCACACCCTGAGGAGATTATTGTATTATTTAAGGACGAATTCAATTATTCGTATCTAATACCCTCATTTTGTTTAAACTCTTCCTAGTTGTTTCGTAGAAATAAACGGCTGAATTTCCATTTTTAACTATGCTGATGAGGTAAAGACGCTTACTGGCCAGAGCCGGTGGAAAGCTTATCTAAGCCTTTAGTTTTTACTACATTTCACGGACCGCTACGACAGCTCAAGACCAAAACTTGTGGAGTCTGTTGTAATTTTTTTCGGATCAATCTCTATTCATGTGAAATGCGTTGGACTTACCTAATTGGACTAACTCGACAAATTCTTTACCAAGGGTAACGGCCTCCCAACCGTTT
>JBAYRB010000131.1:0-7021 GCA_041676905.1 Spirosomataceae bacterium | reverse complement strand
TCGGGCGTAAATACCGACAGGTGGGGTAATGTCTATTTGTCCGCTGCCAATTATTCCTCGAAATGCTTTCTGCTGGGTCATGATTTAAACTGACAATAAGGAGAGTCCACCGTCCATGAGAAGGGTACCCCCGGTCATATGTCGGTTTTCCATCTTACAAAGGTGGGCAACCTGTGCGGCGACTTCCTCCGCCTTAATTAACCTTTTTACGGGGACTTTGTCTTCAGATTTTTGTCTTAAATGGGGGTTTGTCTCCCAGATTTGCGCGGTGAGACCGGCTTCTACATAGCCAGGTGCAATTTCGTTCACTAAAATTCCATGGGGAGCTAGTTCTAAGGCCAGGCATTTTCCCAGCATTCTCAGTCCCGCTTTCGAGACGCTATAAGCAGGTATGTGTGCATGGACGACATGGGCTGCCCAACTTCCGATTAAAACAATATGCCCAGGTTTTTTAGAGGCTACGAGCTTTTCGGACGCAAATTTACACTGGTAAAAAGGACCGGTCAGATTAACAGCTATTTCTCTTTCCCATTCTTGTGGCGTCAATTCATGTAGGTTAGCCAATGTCACAATCGCTGCATTTGCGATAATGATGTCGGGAACGCCTAGTAGTTGTTGGCATTCCTCCACCCAATTCCGGACGTCATCGGCTTTGGCAATGTCAACGATACGATAGACAGCCTTTATCCCCAGCGACTGGAGTTCTTCCAAAAAAAGGGTAGCCTTATCGCTGGGATGGAGATCTCCAATAGCAATATGGGCACCACCTTTTGCCAAATGCCGCGCGATGCTCCGACCGATATCACCCAGGCCACCACTTATCAAAGCAACTCTACCTGCAAAGTCTTTATTTGTCATCGTGAAATTGTTTTTTGTGAAACCGTCATTTAAAAGCTTACTTAGTTATCACGTCAGCCACCCACCGGTGGAAACCCGACCGGAATGTGTTTCTCTCAAATGGATGACTAGGAAGCCTATTTTATCAATTCGGCTAACACCTTCTTGGTTTTAGCTAGCGTTTCGTCTATATCTGCTGAAGAATGGGCATAAGAAATGCTCCCCTGCTTTATAGGGAGTGGAAAATGATAGATTCCATTTTCAATTAACTTTCTTCTAAATCTCTTATCGAATTCAAAATCGTGATTGACTAGAATATCGTGGTAATCGATCGGAGCGTGGTCCATGAAATAGATACAGAAAGCTGAACCTTGTCGAGCTATTGTAAACGGTAGATCGTAAGATGAAAAAATGTCTCTTAGTCCATCTTCGAGTAGTTGGCCGAGTTGGTTGATATGACCATACACATTGAATTTGGGAGAAGCGAGCTTTTCCAAGGTTGCAATGGCAGCTGCAGTAGTTACGGGGAAGGCGTTATAAGTACCTGCGATTAGGACCTTCTTAGATTTTTCGGGATGGATGAAGTAATCCATGTACTCTTTTTTTCCGGCGATAACACCCATAGGAAATCCATTAGCCACCGCTTTCCCAAATGTACTTAAGTCGGGTGTAACCCCCGAGATTTCCTGATAGCCTCCCAGACCATGGCGAAATCCGGTTTTAACCTCGTCAAATACGAGAAGGAAACCGTTCTCATCGGCTAGTTTACGTAATCCTTCCAAGTAACCGGGTAGCGGTTTAACAATCCCGATGTTTTGTAAAATAGGTTCTAGGATCAGGCAGGCTACTGGGTAGCGTTTTAATACATATTCTACCGAATCCAAATCGTTGAAATTGACGATGTGCACCAACGATTGGTGCGATGGAGGAATGCCGGCAGAAGCTCCATCAAATGGGTATTCTCCGGGACTCACACGGGGGCCTATATCATCAGGAGAACTGATCACGTTACAGGAAACATCATTATGCCATCCATTGTAGCCGCCTTGCATTACAATAACATGATCCCGTCTGGTAATGGCTCTTGCTAAACGGATTGCGTGGAAGGTGGCTTCCGATCCAGTCGTAGTTATTTGAAGACTCTCAGCCGTAGGTACAGCTTTTAAGAATACGTCGGCAAAGTCTCCTTCAAGGTTGGTAGGTCCAGCGCCCATTAGTACACTTTGCGCATTTATTGTTTTTAATACGGCAGCATTGACGTCCGGATCGTTATGACCTAAGAATGAAGCGGCAAAACCCGCCTGGTAATCAATGTAGCGGTTGCCCTCTAAATCCCAGACATAACATCCTTCTCCTCGACTAAAACAAATGTTGGGGTCTGCTTTTCGATTGAGAGAGACCACTCCTCCGGGAATCCAATTTTCATTTTGTTTCAATAGCGCATCCGATTGCGGCCAGGTTTTACTCATAATTCTATAGGGTTGAAATTTTAATAGTGTTCGTCCTGGCTTAGTGACAGGAAAGGTAAAGCGTAATTCGATTGGTCAAAACTGGGTATACGAAGAAATTTGCCCTTGGGTAGCGTAGACACTCTTCCCGAAACTTCTTGTTGTAGAGGCTATTCCATCATAGCTATTCCTATCGAATAAGCACACTTGCTGATGGACATTCCCAGTGCTAAAAATTGCTCTGACCTGCGTCCAAAAAAAGGTCGGTTGCTATTCGCGTTCCCCAGGGTTAATGGGTATTACAGCGTATACTGAGGTATTTTCAACAACTCACCATCTTTCATAGCCGATTGATGCGCAACAATACCAGACACGGTCATATTCAAGGCCAAAGCCACATTGACTAATGGGGTGCGATCTTCCAGAATAGCGGTTATAAATTCATCGGTCAATCGTCCATGGGATCCGCCATGTCCCCCAGCCGAAACTCCAGGAGGAAGGGGTGGCCTTTCCAAATCCGGCAGACTCTGTTCTAGCCCTTCGAACTTTCCATAATAGGATCCCTTATCGAAGCGTACACGACCTCTTTCACCGTGATCACCGGGTGTGTCCCAGCTCACAGCCATCCGTGACATTCCGCCATCGTGGGCTCTGAACAGGGCGATTTCTGTACCAAATGGATTATTGTATCGGTTATTTGCGGGCTTTAAATGATCAATCGTACTCGGGATTCCCATACAGGATACTTCGACGAAAGACCCGTCATTAACGCCAAGGTGGTAGGCATTCGAATGGGTGAGATAGAATTGTGGCGGTAGGCCAATACGCCAGCCATTGTACGAGTCGATGGGGGTGTCCATATAATGATAGTATTCCCCTTCGGAATATACCAAGCGCCCTACCTGCCCCGATTTATATAATTGCCGCGCAGCCCAGAGGTCGGCATGGAACATAGATGTTTCAAACATCATGTATTTCAATCCGCTCTTTTTAACGGCTTCGAATACCTGATCGGCCTCTTCGATTGAACCAAATGCTGCCGGCACGGCACAGGCTACATGTTTGCCATGTTCTAGGGCAAGTATGGTATGTTTGGCGTGGCTAGGTGCGTCGGTGGCAATAAATACAGCTTCGATAGTATCGTCTTTGACTAATTCTTCGAGGGAAGAATAAGTTTTTTCGCATTTCACGACCTCTGCCAATTTTTTACATCGCTCGGGAATCAGGTCACTAACAGCAACAATTTCAACATTGGGATGGTTTTGGAAGTCAAACGCCGCTGCGAACTTACAAACCCCGTAACCAATTAATCCTACCTTTACCTTACGGTCGGAAACGGGTGTCCATATTTTATTGCTTTTTATTTCCGTCTCCTGTTCGAACCCCTGTATCACTTCCTCTTTAGGTTTTTGCGTACAACTGGTTGCGAATAGGGTTAAAGCCGCACTGCCGAGGCCTAAGGATTGGAGGAAGAATCGGCGGCTTGTGTTTGCCGATGGCATTTGTTGATTATTCTGCATATGCGCTGGGTTTTTAAATAAGTCCATTTTTATAAAGGTTAATGCGGTTAAATACTGATTGTTCGGAGCTAATAATAGCGGTTGTATGCTTGCATATGTATTTCAATTATTTTCGAGTTATTGTTTTCTTACTTAGGTACACAAAACACTTCTATCCGGGGCAATAGCTTACGTGCACTGGTAATTCCCTCCAAAGTTGTCAAGATTGTATTCGTGAGGAAAAATTGTTCACTACGCCCAACCAGCTCAGGACTGGAACGGCTTCCAGGTATTGAAAAAATTTCGCCGCTATATATTATCGAAGGTTGTCCGTTGCCGTGCGGATCCATTTCACCATCGCTACGATAGTTTGGAAAAGCTTCATTAAAGTCCCCCGCTACATTAACTTCGATGAAATATCTCCACCTTCTTCCCCTTTCTACGATTATTTCTCGGGCAATCAAGTCTTTTTGAGTTGGACCAGTTATCGCATCTGGAACTGGATTCGAAGGGGAGGGAAAACCATTCGTTTTATTTTCAATTTGGAAAATCGTATACCAAATAGGTAGTGCAACTGGAACTTCCATTTTTCCTTCAAAGCGCCCTGTCCCTGATTTTTTAGTGACATAAACCGTTTTCACAACTTTTGTATCTGTATTTTCCAACCATATGGCTAATTGCGGGGGCTCCCCATAAATACTTTCTTCATAGACCGTAGGACTTTGCTCCACCCTAAAAGCTAGCTTCACCTCATCGGTCTTTTGGTTGAAATTCATACTGCCGATTCCTATCCCAAACAGTAATATTAATCCCCAATAATACATCATATTGCTACGATGGGTAAGGGTTTACGTGTTTTCCAATTTCCCTTGGTGAAGTCCGGAAAATCGACCGGGCGGCTTCGTTCATTCACTGAAATTTCGGTTAATTCGGTTATACAACTCCAGGTAGCTGCATCATAGACGTCAATAGGTGTATTTTTTCTATTCTGGATTGCCGTAGCGAAATCTAACATGCACAAGAAATCGCTGCCACCATGACCCGATTTTAAAGCTTTTTCGGCATAGGTCTTCCAATTTGGGTGGTCATATTGGTCAAGGTATTGGGTGGTGTCCTCCCATTGGTGAGCGGGACTGACCCCATCGAGGTGTACCTTTTTTAAGGTGCCTGAATGGATTCCTTTGGTTCCTTGTACACGCCAGATAAAATCGACTGGCCTCGGGGTCATGGTATCGTAATATAAGCAAATGGAAATGCCGTTGACAGTTCGAATCAACGTGGTATTGACATCTCCCGTCTTATAGGGTTGATTTGCGCTAGGGTGGTTAGGGCCAAAATGTTTGGTTGCATATGCTTTCAAACCGGCTGCTTTGCTACTCATCGACACTAAATATTCGAAACGGTCACCCCGATTTACGTTGATCCATTGGGCTACAGGACCGATGGCGTGGGTAGGGTAACGATTGCCATTATGTTTTATTTTATCGTGTGCTCGCCATAACAAATTGCCTTCCGAGTCGATATTTACGTAACGGGTGTCGTGTTGATATCCGGTTTCACAATGGGTTATTTCACCTAGGGCTCCCTGTTGTACCATGTTTAAGACCATTTGTACATCGCGCATGTAGCAGTAGTTTTCCATGAGCATGCAGGGCATTCCTGTTTTTTCAGAGGTCTCGACCAGTTCCCAACCCTCTTCAATGCTCAAGCAAGCGGGCATTTCGGTTCCACCATATTTGCCATTTCGCATAGCAGCTAACATTACAGGAGCATGTAAGTGTAGTGGGGTAGCAGTGTAAACGGCATCAAGATCCTGTTTTTCCGCCTGTCGTTTATAGTCTTCCGGCCCTCTAATAAAGCCTTCGGGTTTAGGTTGGCCGGCTCGTTCTACGAGCTTTTGGGCGCGCTCTACCCTTTCTGGTAGAATGTCACATACCGCAGTGACTTGGACCAAGCCCGTACTTAACGCAACACTTAGCATGTTGTAACCCCTGGAGCCAACACCGACAAACCCCATTTTCACAGGAGACGCATCGAAGTTTTGAAAGGCATTGGGAAATCTTATTCCAGCCGCTACCGCAGCTCCCACACCTGTTTTTTTGATAAATTGTCGACGGTCCATGATGGATAAAATTTATAAAATCAGCAACGTAATGCGCCACTGATTAAAGGGAGGAAATTAGGTTTGATTACTGATAGGTTTATTTATAATTTTTTTAGCGTTATCTCGCTATCATTATTGTCGGAAGTTTTGAAAACATCAAATAGGATCATTCGACTAGGTAAACAAGCGTACGGTTTGGGCATAAGATAAATAATGGTCAACTGTATTAGCAATATTACGTTAAATATTGTAAACAAAAAATAGTTTGATTTGTTTTCTGTAAAATTGGAAATTAGGTTTTGTTTCACCCCACAATTGGTAGTAGAAACGATACAAGATAGGGTTTGTGAGATCTATTCTTGAGACGAGACTTCACCTCGGATTAAGTGTTTGGTAAGTGTGGATTCAGCTTTTGGAAAGTCTTTTTCACGCAGGGCGCTTACAATCGTCCGGTGCTCAATATCAGTTAACTCATAATCGTCCATGGGGCTATGTGAGCGACCAATCTTCTGGTGAAAAAGCGGGATGTTACTTGTAAAATAGGCATTACTGAGTTTTTTGTTGCCCGAGAATTTAATCAGGGTTTCATGGAATTTTACATCGGCTTCTAAAGCTCCGTTAAAATAACCCCGGTGGTACATCGTTGTAAAATCGTCGCAAATTCGTTCAAGTTCAGCGAGTTGTTCTTTCGTAATCTTGTCAATTAACAAACGCAAGGCGCCTAGCTCTAAAATTTCGCGTAGCTCTCGAATATCCCGTATGTCTTCCGCTGTTAAAGATTTAACAAAAAAGCCCCCTCTTTCGCCACGAGCGACTAGTTGTTCGCCCTGAAGACGCGTTAAGGCCTCGCGAAGTGCCATGCGATTCACATCCAGTTTTTTCGACCACTCGTCTTCCTTCAAACGGCTGCCCGCTAAAAGTTGATTAGATAAAATTTTTTTTCGAAGCTCTATATAGGCTTTCTCTGAAAGGGGTTCGTCTCTCATTTTTGTTTACGAAAAAACAGGTGTTTTGATAAAGATTGAATCAAAGTTATAAAAAAGGTCGGTAAGGGAGGTTAAATTACTTAGAATACTAAGCTGACACCCCTTCGAGTTTTGAGAATTGGCACGCGCATTTATTTTAAAACAAGG
>JBAYRB010000130.1:0-7101 GCA_041676905.1 Spirosomataceae bacterium | reverse complement strand
TGCGAAAAAATTATAGTCTGAATCTGCCAATGTGCTGTTATTTATCTCATCATGCCCAATCGAAATAAAGTGAATATTATGAACATTAAAGGCATTATTTAGTATATTGATATACTGACTAATGTTGCTAACAGGCTGACCAGTGCTACCCGCGTTATCTCTAATAAAATGGAAGTAGACATTTAGATAATAAGCGTCACATGATGTGCCTTTTGGAGTGCGAATTGTTTCGACAAAGCTATTAGCAGCATGTTCATCATGTATAACACGACAAAATCCTTGGTTATTGATACTTTGGCCAGATATAGAATGATTAAATAAAATCAAAACTAATATCAATATCGTAATATTTGACAGAGTAAAGGTTTTATTTTTTATAGGAAAAAGTGTTTAGGAGTATATGAATTATTTCTTGATCAGCAATTTGACTACGTAACCGTGCGACGGACCGGGATTCGGTTCTCTATATAGATTCGATATGCCAATTTGGTAAGATCTAAATGTTTTTACAAATTCTTCGGGTCTGCTGGACAAATCTTCCCAGGATTTTTCTTTACTTGGTTCGCCATTTATTCGATAGAAAAAGGGGCTAAAATGTAGCGTATCACTTCCAATTGAAACGGTCACATTATATGAATTGTAAAACGTTGTAGCTTTTTCTTCTACGATACCTTCCGTAAAAGTATTAATTACGTATACCAGCTTCACAGGTATTATCTCTCCATCAATTTTTAACGATTCCTCCTCTCCCTCCTTTAGAATTATTTGCGAGAGTTGAGCTTCTATTTCCCCACGAGTACAAGAACATAACAAGAAGAGAACACACGTTATCTTGATTAAAATGAGCTTTTTCATATAAGAAAAGATTTCTTGGCTGAACAATCCGATAAGAATCCATTTTTAAGCGGTATTTAACCACCTCTTTGGATAAAGGATCCTATTATCTCCTGAAGGGTTGTAATCGACAAGAAGTGAAAGGCGATACGTATTGGCAGTTTTTCAAGCTACGCCGCCTAAATTATAGATTCCTTCCCACTAAGAATGAGATTACGCCGGACCTCTGTCTTAAACCCCTATAAACTGGACAGATTTTTCTAAATAGTTAGCTAGTCCAAGCTCATCGTCCTGGTCAGCTGTGAGGCAAAGGTAGGCCTGTGGGCTGTCATTGTCAAGGCTGTACGGAGCGGGCCCCTGGCACGTGTCCTGGCAGCCCGGCCTTGACAAAGCCACCTCCCCCGACCCAAAAGGCGGCCTAACAGTTGAACAGGACTGGCCCTCTGACCATTTCTGCATGGGTGTGATAAAGCCGATCGCTCCGTGTTTCCGCTTGGTATTGTACCAATACATGTATTTTTCAATATGTTGTTTGGCATCGTAATAGCTTGAAAACGAATGGCGGTCGATCAATTCATTTTGCTGAATGGAGTGGAACGCTTCGATGTACGCATTTTCTTCCGGAGTGGCCACATGCGTAAATTCCTGTTGGGCCTCCAACAACTGCAATGCTTCCCGCACCTTATGGGCAATAAATTGCGAGCCGTTGTCATTGCGTATAATGACGCCTTTTAACCCAAAGGACAGGTCAAGCCACCGCATCAGGGCGATCACATCAGCTTGTCGAACGCTGCGCTGCAGGATCCAGCACAAAATCCTACGGCTAAACACATCCATGATCGCCAGTTGATAATACCATCGGGATTCACCTTCTACCCAAATATGTTTGATATCAAGGCTCAAATACTCCATTGGGTGTTTAGCGTCTATACGACGGTGTTTCACCCACTTCCTTTTTCCCTGGGCCTGTATACGCTTACCAGACAGTAAATGGTGCTCTTTCATGAGCCGGTAGACCTTCTTGGCATTGATCTCATACTCCATATCACGGAGCTCTTCGGTTATTTTGCGGTACCCGTACACACAGTAGTCCATCGTAAGAATGGCGCGTATCTGATCGACAACTAAGCTGTTTTCCACCAATGCGAAGCCCCCAACTATTGTATGGGTGCTGGGCCTTATGCCTCTCACTCCTTTCCGAACCTTATAATACAGGCTACTCTTGGGGACACCTGCCCACTGACAAAGATCAGCAACAGGCCACTTGCCTCTGTACTGTGCGATCATTTCCTTCCTTTCTGGTAATGGGCATCGCTTTTTTTTAATAGCTCACTCTTGAATTCGAGTTCCAGCGCCTGATTGGCGATGATTTTTTTTAGCCTGGCGTTTTCTTCTTCCAGCGCACGCAGTTGGGGATCTATCTTTTTATAACCCGGTTTCAGGCCTTCTTTGCCCTTGGAAAGGTAATTCCGTTTCCAATTGCTTAGAACAGAATACGCAAGGTTATACTTCCGGGCTGTTTCTGTCGGGCCTTCCCGCTCGGCCTCTTGGAGAATACTGTACTTCTCTTCCGGGGTAAATTGACGTCTTAATTTTGACATAACTCCTAAATTTACTGTGACTAAATTGATTCCCAAATTTTAGTCCAGCCTTTTAGGGGGCTAAGACACCATATCGGCTCTTCCAATTATAGAAAGTAGCCTCGGAGATACCATTTTGCCGGCAAATCTCCTTGGTAGAGATCCCGGACTCCTGTTGCTTAAGGATAGAGACAATCTGTGTCTCGGTAAATCTGGTCTTTTTCATCAGTTTAAAATTAAGGTTTATTCTCTAATTTTAAACTGTCTGTTTTTTAGGGATACTTACAAGTATGACTTACGCAATCTGCCCTTTATTAGCAGACACCCTCTTTTTCCATCCGCAGTAAAATATTATGAATAGGAGATTTGTTCACATCTTTAGGAATGAAGCTAAGGTATTTTATGAATCCTTTACCCAATTCTCCAAAGATCTATTTACAAATTCTAGCGCTAATGGATACATCCACAGTGCCGAGTTTGGTAGGTATAGAGAAAGAGCAGTTGAGCGGTTTCTAAGATTATTAACTCCACAACGATTAGCCTTTAGTGACGGATTTATCATAACCCCCAGGGATCAGGTTAGCACTCAGTGCGACATTATCATTTATAATAAAAATGACACGCCTCTAATCAATGACAACAACGCAACCTTCTTTCCGGTAGAAAGCGTCGCCGGTGTCGTCGAAGTAAAGTCAACTTTAAAAAAAAGCGAATTGAAAGATTCACTAAATAAGCTCGCAAGGGTAAAAAAACTTCGAGACGACATCTACAACGACAAAAACAATGTCCTAGAAATATCAAGAAGGAACAATACTCACCTTCCCCCTCAGAACAATATTTGGAGCCAATTAGACTCCATTTTCACTGTTCTGGTTTGTGACAAATTGGATTTCGACCTTGATAAGTTCTCACCCATTGAACTCTACGATCCAAGTACTCCAAGATATTGTTGGCATAATATAATCCTATCTCTAAATGATGGCGTATTCCTTTATTCTTCGGAACGTGATCATTGTTGGCCGGTGCTGCCGTTTCAAAAATCAATGCTCCTTTCAGGTTTTGTGTATTACCCTAAAGAGGATATGGAGTTGTCGCATATTGAGTTTTTTGGACACTTTTATAACCTCGGCATCAGTATGAATTCTGTTTTCTACCCGGAATTATCGAATTATTTCAATGAAATTTTAGACTTGGAATCAACAAAAAACTTGATTGTTCCTTTATGGACCAAAACAGACTAATAGGTTTCCCTTTTTAAAAAATTCCCTTCTTATAAACAAAAAAAAGCCCCGACAACCTACCAGGGCTTTAAACACCGTTTAAACACTATTTGAACACGACCTACGTAATCCCGCTATCTACGCCCTCGATAGCATCCAATATATTTACAAGGCTCCGCATCGTCATAAAGTAATAATCCCGCTCTACCGTGCTTTTGCCTTCCGCAAAGTCAGAGGTGAACCAACCCCAAAACATCGTCATGAGACGCGCCCGGTAGTCGTGTACCTCGCTTGCATCTATTGCAGATACCGCCTGTAGGATCGCCGCCCGGTTTTCATCTTCTATTCTCATGGCTTTACAGGTAATTGGTTCGCAAACTCCTTTCTATCATATAAGCTCGTTTTGGCGCTATGAATATAAATGTATGTTTTTACGAAACTCTAATGTACAAATACTGTGATTTGTAATGTACATATTTACGGAGTGCTGTTCATACGATAACCGGTATTCTAAACAGTAAGCTTTCCATGACTGACTACCAGCGATGGCAAAAATCCAGCCTGGAACAAACGTTGGCATTGCGTCGGGTTGTAATGCTGACCGGACCACGTCAATGTGGTAAAACTACCTTAGTCCGTAAACTTGTTTCTGATAGTAACACTTATCGTACGCTCGATGACCTGGCTGTACGACAGGCTGCAGAAAACGACCCTCATCTTTTTGTCGGGTTTGCCCCCAAAGACGGAACACTTATCATTGATGAGGTTCAGAAGGTCCCCGATTTTCTTCCAGCCATTAAGAAAGTGGTTGATCTGGGTAACAGGCCCGGACAATTTCTTATCACAGGGTCGGCCAACATTCTGAATTTGGCAACCGTGCAAGAATCCCTCGCCGGAAGATTGGGTAAGATACGCCTCAGGCCGCTTTCACAGGGAGAAATAGTGGGCAGCAATCCATTTTTTCTGGATCAGGCCTTTGCACAAAAATTTCAGCGTCCGACAATAAAAAGTAGTCGGAATAATTTGATTGAAGCCATTTTTCAGGGAGGTTTCCCCGAAGCTATTCGAATGGAAGGAAAAATGCGAAGAAACTGGCATATAGACTATGTGGACGCGTTGATCGAGCACGATCTGAATGATATTACCAATATCCGGCATACCGAAGTGATGAAAGACCTGGTGAGGGTGTTGGCTGCGTGGTCTTCCAAATTCATGGATGTTTCCTCTATCGGCTCAGGACTTTCTGTTGACCGGCGGACGTTGGCCAGCTATATCAGCGCATTGCAATCATTTTATATTGTCGAGGCTGTTCCGGCATGGCGTAAAACTGACTATGACCGAGTCGGAAAACAATCAAAACTCTTCATGGCCGATACGGGAATGATGACGGCGTTGCTCGGATGGAGACCTTCTGATTTTGCCGATGACGCAGACAAAGCGGGCAAGGCATTCGAAACCTTCGTTTACTGTCAGCTTGCTTCTGAGATAGACGCAGCGACGGAAAGCTACTATCTCTACCAGTACCGTGATCATGACAAGCGGGAAATAGACTTTCTGGTTGAGCGGGATGATCGCAGTTTGTTGGCCATCGAGGTAAAATCCGGGATTACCGTCAAAAAAATCGACTTCAAACATATTACGTGGTTCAGAGAAAACCCGGCAAAAAAAAGTTCGGTTACCGGTATTGTCTTGTATGCCGGAAGTGACATTTTACCATTTGGTGAAAACCTGTGGGCTGTACCTATCGATTGCATGTGGGCCAATTAACGGGACTGTGCCTGATAGCCCGGATTGTCATATTCATCAGGGCCTCCACCAGTTCCGGGAATTGTCCGGCCAGCTCATGATCAATGGTTTCATCACAATCCCCAGGTTACTCCCCGGAAAAAATATCTTCTACCAGCCTTAATACCTCCCTCAGGTGTTCAAAGAATTTCCCATCCACGGTACTGACAAAAAGAGTTACGGTAAAATCGTAGCTCTTTTTTTATACAAGGTAGTAGGGTGGAGAAGGGTGAGAGGCCAAATCGATACTACTTTTTTTGGTTTGTAGCGAAACTTATTTGTTTTGCAAAAGGTTTTTAAAGTAACAACGGTTTCAACTTGCCAGAAGCTTTTTGGGGGCGACCGGTTTTGACAGCGGGTTGAAGGTCTGTGTGTAAGCATGTCGAGAGTTGATGGGTACCTCTCGTTAATCAATACCTTTCGAACAATAACTGGCGAATCTAATTACGCCATGGCTGCTTAATCCGGAGGGTTAAGTAAATTGCCATCATCCCTCCTCCCCATGCGCTGCCGGGAGGGTTAAGGGGTGTCGAAATGCAGCGCTGGTTGGATGGACGGTACTAATATCCAACGAGATCCAAGTATCTAAGGTCTGGCTATGGTCCGCCTTGAACCAAACCAGGCCCGACAATTAATCTAAGGCTAAGCATGTAGAAAGCGCAGGGTTTCCCTGTTCTGGACGAGGGTTCGAATCCCTCCGCCTCCACAGATAACCAAATCATAAAACATCAAAAGCCTGTAAATAAGCGATTTGCAGGCTTTTTTTGTATCCGTCATTCATCAAGTCGTTTCTAAATTGGCTCAAGACCACAACTTGTGGAGGGGGTTGTAGTTTTTGGGAAATTCTCAAAGTTTGATTAGGTACTTGATATGGGCTTCGCTACTTCGAGGTGAAAAAAATCAATTAATTGTTTGTCAGTCAAGTGGTTAATGATCATGAAGATCAGACTGATACTTCAGTTCCGTAGGTGTTCGGAATTGGGTAGGTGGGTCTTAATGTTTTTTCAACCTTTGCATCTCGGCAAGGACACCTTGCTTCAGATCAAATTCAGCTTGAGGAGAAAAAGGTGAAGCCGAGGGTTCATACCCACCGAGTTTAATTTCTTCAGCCGTACATAGGTAACCAAAGGTGCCGTTGGTTATTCCTGCATAGAATGTATAGGGAAAAGGGGAGTTATTCCGTATTTCGTTCGAAATTTCACAAAATAATTCACAAGGAGTGCCCCAAATTAGCAGTTCCTGATTTATGACGAGAAAACGTACAGGAAATCGGATCAAGGCCTCTCCCGTCGAGGTTGTTCGTAGATAAGGAGCCATGTCTTCAGGCCAGTCGTATAAATCTTCTCTTCGGGGTGTTTCTATGATCAATTCAGATGTTTGCAGTATGACAGCCGACGTGGTCCCTAATAATCGGTTATTTGCTTCCAAAATCGGGTCCCCCAGAAGTTGCTTAAATTGATTAAGCTGAGCGTCTTTATTACCACTTTTCTTTTTCTCAGCTCATCGGATAGTACCCCGATTCACGGGTTTATCTGGCAATTTGAACCTTTGAAGGCGATTTTGGGCGAATATTTCGTGGGGGTAATGATCGATCTGATCCTTTTTTTTATTCTTCTGCGCGTGTTGAAAAATGTCGATGATCTGATTCCGTATTGGCTGGCAATGAGTGCGCTTTTGTTATT
>JBAYRB010000129.1:0-7164 GCA_041676905.1 Spirosomataceae bacterium | reverse complement strand
GAAGAAGAACTCAAAGAGGCGATCCAACTCATCGTTTCCCTAAATCCGAAACCGGCTTCCGGCCTAAGAAATGACACGCTGGTGAATGAAAGTATAAAGCCAGACTTTATTCTGACCTATGCTAGCAACGGCGATATAGAAGTCCAATTAGCCTGGGGGAATAGCCCTGCCCTGCGATTGAATAAGGTATTTCTGGATATGGTAGGAGAAAAGAAAGATCGCGCCACCAAACAATTCCTAAAAACCAAAATCAATTCCGCTAAATGGTTTATCGACGCGATCAAGCAACGGGAGACTACGATGCTAAACACGTTGAAAGCGATCGTTAAGCTGCAGTATGAATATTTCCAGACCGGAAATATCAAACTGCTTAAACCGATGATATTGAAAGATGTAGCAGATTTGATCGGCATGGATATCTCTACTATCTCGCGGGTTACGACCAATAAATATGTGCAAACCCCTTTCGGGATGATTTTACTCAAAGACTTGTTTACCGAGGGCGTGGTCAATGACGCCGGGGTAGAAGTGAGTAATCGCGCTATACAAGAGGCGATCCGTGAAATCATTGAAAGTGAAGACAAACGGCGGCCTTACAACGATCAAAAAATCACCGAACTATTGGCGGAGAAAAATTACCAAGTGGCTCGGAGAACAGTGGCTAAATACCGTGAACAATTGGGGATACCAACCGCCCGGCTGCGGGTAAAAATTTAATAATTGAAAGATTAATCTTAGATTCAAGGACGGTAAGCCTTTTATTATTAAAACGAACACGGGTCATACGGATTATCCGGACCTCCTGACTATTGAATACCTGGTACAATGAAAAAAATACTGGTAATTGACGATGAAGTAGATATATGTATGCTTTTAAAGCGGTTTTTGTCCAAAAAAGGATTCAATGTTGAAACCGCTCAGTCAGGCCGTAAAGGGCTTCAGCTCTTGGAGGATTTTGAACCTAACCTGGTGATGTCGGATTTCCGTTTGGGTGATTTCACAGGCACGGACTTGCTGGTGAACATTAAATCAAAGTACCCCCATATCCCAGTATTAATCATAACTGGATACTCCGATATCAAAGATGCGGTTAATGTGATGAAGTTAGGGGCTTACGATTACATCACTAAGCCGCTTTTCCCCGAGGAGATATTAGTGACGGTCAATAAAGCGATCGAAGACGCTGAGAAGAAACAGGCGGAGCCTAATCCCTCGGTAACACCGAGTGAAAATGTAGACGTTCAGGATACGGAGAAAAATTCCGGTAAGGCGCTGCGTAGCCCATCGCGTCCTGGATTTATTATGGGAAAAGGGAAAGCCGCGCAGCAGTTGTACCGTCAGATTGACTTAGTGGCACCCACCAATTACAGTGTTATTATTTACGGAGAAAGTGGCTCGGGGAAAGAAGCCATTGCGCATGAAATACACAACCGTTCCAAGCGGAGAGGACAAGCCTTTGTTGCCATGGACTGCGGAGCTATCTCCAAAGAGCTGGCAGGAAGTGAATTGTTCGGTCACGAAAAAGGCTCCTTTACCGGAGCTTTAACGACCAAACTGGGGCATTTTGAGATGGCCAACGGTGGGACGTTGTTTCTCGATGAAGTGGCCAACCTTTCCTATGAGGTCCAGGTAGCGTTGTTACGGGTAGTTCAGGAACGGAAAATGCGAAGAATTGGAGGGACGAAAGAAATAGAACTGGACGTTCGAATCATCGTAGCCAGTAATGAAAAACTGTACGAAGCAGCCAAGAAGAAGAAATTTAGAGAAGACCTTTACTACCGATTTAATGAATTTACAATTGATCTCCCCCCTTTGAGGGAGCGGAAAGATGATTTGATGCTCTTCGCCGAAGCTTTCCTGGAGGAAACAAATTCAGAATTGAGTAAGAACGTGAAAGGGTTTTCGAAGGAAGTCATCAACGATTTCATGAATTACAACTGGCCTGGCAATTTGCGAGAACTTAAAAACGTAATTAAAAGGGCAACGCTGCTAACCGACGGAGAATATATCGAGGAAAAAGCGTTGCCTTTTGAGATCGCCAATTACCCCAAACTGTCGTCCCTAGAACCCGATCTTACCGAAGAAGCGGTAGAAGAAAAAGAGGAGGAACTTGAGTCAGATGTTCCAAATCTAAAAGTTGCCGTAAATGAAGCGGAATATGAGATGATCATGAAAGTTTTAAAGCAGGTTAATTTTAATAAGAGTAAAGCGGCACGGATTTTGAACATCGATCGTAAAACCCTCTATAACAAAATGAAGCAATTAGATATGCATTAATTAAGTTTCACTGAAAATGAGGTCATCGGAAGAACAGTTGATGAATGCGGTAGGTTGTGGTTTGTTAAAATTTCGCAAAGTCGAGGATGATTTTCTCTGTGAATATGCCAATCTAGAAGCTGAACGGATATTTGGGGTAGCGGAAGGAATTTTATGGTCAAAATTAATTGCTGGTTTCAAGTTAAATCGGCCTTTACCCGACGAATATTTAAAACTCCCTAATGGTAAGGTATATCAAGTCCTAAAAAAAGAGTTGGAGGACCATACTTATTTGTTTACCCTTTTAGACAAAACCTGCGAAACGCAAGTAGATCAAGAAATAGGGGAGTTTTTACATATAGCCTCACATGATCTTCAGGAGCCTCTTCGGAAAATTATTTCCTTTGGTGAAAGAATTGAAAGAAATAAGCAGTATCTCGGCGAGGAAAATAGTCTATATTTATCGAGAATGATGAATGCGACCGATAGGATGCAGCATCTCCTTTCGGGTCTGTTGTCTTTTTCACAGCTGGGAATCAGCAACGAACCATTTACTGAGTTTGATTTGACCGAAGCGGCCAAACTGGCCTACCAGGAAGCCCTTGAATCGGCGGGTCGTCCTCATGTTCAATTTGAAATCGAAGAGTTGCCCAAGATCCAAGCACGAAAAACACAAATCATTCGGTTGTTGCAAGAACTTTTTGCAAATGCCATCAAGTTTCAAGACGATGACCATCGCCCAGAATTAAAAGTGGTGGGTGTCGTGGATGACAGCGACAAAAAGGTAGAATTGACTATAATTGACAACGGAATAGGCTTTGAAAACGAACATTCAGAACGTATATTTAAACTCTTCTCTCGCTTGAATGGGCGGGCGGAATACGAAGGTGCAGGCATAGGATTGGCCATTTGTAAAAAAATAGTCGATGCACATTCGGGAACCATTCATGCGGATAGCCTACCTGGAGAAGGAACTAAAATAACGCTTGTACTGCCTCTTCGACAGTCCTCCCTTTCATCCTAATAGCTACTTTCCTTTAAACTGTAAACAACTGGTATGCCACACCGCCTCCTGAGGATACTCTATGTCGACGATGATGAAGATGATTTTCTTCTTGCTCAGGCCTGTTTTAAGGAAATTCCGGATCTTCGCTATGAACTAACCTGGTGCCCTAGTTATAAGAAGGCCCTTTTTTATCTAAAAAAGAAGGAGCACGATTTATACCTTTTTGATTATTACCTGGGGGAGCATACGGGGTTGGACTTGATCCAGCGTGCATTTTCGTACCAATGCGAAGGACCTATCATTTTATTGACGGGGCGTAACGATGACTCCGCTGCATTTAAAAGTCTGCGTACCGGGGCTACCGATTACCTGGTCAAAAGTGAATTAAACGCTCAGGCACTGCAACGTAGTATCCGATATTCCCTTGAGAGGACTTCGTTTACACGGGCGATCCGACAGAGTGAACGAAGGTACCGCCGCATTTTTGAAGAATCGGGCGACATGTTGTTCACCACAGATACGCGGGGTTACTTGCTGGATTTTAATAACTCAACCCTCAGGGTGTCAGGCTATAATCCTGTGCAACTAAAAGAGCTTGGGGTATTCGGTTTAATTGTAACTCCAAAATTCAAACAAATCTGGAAATCACTTCTTCAAAAAGGCGAAGTAGCCAATGAAGAAGTTCTCTTGAAGACGAGTCGGGGTGATAAGCGTATTTGCATTTTTTCGGGCAGCCTGGAATTTGACGAAGACCGTGAATATGTCCAATGTCGCATGCACGATATCACCTCAAGTCGGCAGTCGGAGCGGGAGCGATTATTTTCGGAAAAAATAGCAGTATCCGGTCGTTTGATTCGAATGTTAGCCCATGAGGTGCGCAATCCGTTAACCAATATCACCCTGTCAGCCGAACAATTGGAGTCGGAATTGGAAAATGAGGAATTGAATTTTTATACCCAAATTATAAAGCGTAACTGTGGGAGGATTAATGAATTAATCACGCAATTGCTACAGTCTTCTCGACCAGGGGAAGTCAACTTGGTCCCAGGAGATATGTGTGAGGTCATGGATGAGGCCTTGAATGCCACTAACGACCGTTTAAAGCTAAAAAAGATTCGAGTCCAAAAGCACTATGGAATCGATATTCCCAAAATAGCCCTCGATAAAACTTCACTTCAATTAGCTTTCATCAATCTGATAAATAACGCCATAGAAGCAGTTGACGAGGAGATCGGCGTGCTGGAAATCAATCTGAAATTACAGGATTCGGAACTAAAGGTGGAGATTGCCGATAATGGGTGCGGGATCAGTGAAGATGTCATGCAGCAAATATTCGAACCGTATTTTACGGGGAAAAAATCGGGAATGGGAATCGGATTGGCGACTGCCTTGAGTATTGTTCACTCCCATGGTGGGCGAATCGATGTACAGTCGGAAGAAGGTGCAGGTACCACTTTTACATTAAGTTTCCCGGTCATTGAGGCGGGTCAAGTGGAGTAAGGCGTACGTTAATTCTCTACGCCAATAATTTCGTCGTGAAAAGGGTGAACCCAGTCAGTATGTTTGAAAATGCGCGTTCCGGATACTAAATTGCGTTAATGGAAGATTTTGTAGTTTCTGCTCGTAAATACCGCCCGGCCACGTTCGACACCGTTGTGGGGCAATCACATATTACGACCACATTAAAAAATGCCATCGCCACCAATCACCTGGCTCAGGCTTTTTTATTTTGCGGACCTCGTGGGGTTGGAAAAACAACATGTGCCCGTATTTTAGCAAAAACAGCTAATTGCCAGAACCTCACGCCGGAAGTGGAGGCTTGCGGACAGTGTGATTCATGCGTTAGTTTTGCCAATAATGCCTCCATCAATATACACGAACTGGACGCTGCGTCCAACAACTCGGTCGACGACATACGCTCACTTACCGATCAAGTCCGTTACCCGCCTCAAACCGGAAGGTACAAAATCTACATTATTGATGAGGTTCACATGCTTTCCACTGCGGCTTTCAATGCGTTTTTGAAAACCCTGGAAGAGCCCCCTCCCTATGCCATTTTTATATTGGCGACGACGGAAAAACACAAAATTTTGCCGACAATCCTTTCGCGTTGTCAGATATTCGACTTCAATAGAATACAACCGAAGGATATTACTGACCATTTGGCGAAAATAGCCGAACGGGAGGGAATTAAAGCCGAGCCTGAAGCTTTGGAACTGATCGCTCAAAAAGCCGATGGAGGGTTGAGAGATGCGTTGTCGATGTTCGACCTCAACGTAACATTTTCAACCGACCAAACTTTAAGGTATAAAGAAGTCTTAAATAATCTTCATATTCTAGATTATGACTATTACTTTAAGATTGTGGACACCTTCCTTTCCGCTGATTTACCGGGAGCCTTAATACTTTTTGACGAAGTCATTCGAAAAGGGTTTGATGGGCACCAGTTCGTTGGGGGTTTAATGGAACATTTACGGAATTTACTGGTATGTAAAGATCCGAAAACGGCTGTCTTATTACAGGTATCGGATGCTGTAAAGGCTAAATTCATCGAACAGTCGAATCGTTGTTCCGTCAGTTTCCTGCTATCGGCCTTGAGTGTAGTGAGCCAATGTGATCAACAATACAAGATGGCGCGAAATCACCGACTGCATGTAGAGTTATGTCTCATGAAGCTCGCCCATATTAATGCAGCTCTAAGCCTATCTTCTCAGAACGTCGACGACGATTCTCTAAAAAAAAAAGTAGTTGAATCAGCAAGTGAGCCCTCGTTACCCCAAAGACCTACACCCCAAACCGAGTCTGTAATTGATGACAATAGGACAACTGTAATACCCAAAAGTACTCCCACGATCCAGCGTCCAGCCACTCCCAAATTTGCCGGCGGACTAAAAAGTGTAAGGGCAATTTTAGAAGCTGCGGAGAAACCTGAAAAACCAGTGGATCCCAATGGGACAGCCCAGCCGACAACAGTAACAAACACGAACTTACCCCCGCTAACGGCTGGAGAACTACCCCAAGTTATGGCGGATTTCCTTCGAAAAAGAGCGGATGATGGACTGTTATCCTCTACCGAGGAAGTTGCTCTATCCAGGGAAATAGCCTATCAGAACGGGGTCATGAGTTTGGTGCTCGATAACGAATTACAGTTAGATAAAATAAACGAGATCAAAGCGGACATTTTAGCTTTTTTAAGAGAGCGGTTCACCGTCGAGAAATTTTCAATTGAAGCACGCGTGGCACCCACTGAGGTCAGAAGAGGACCCTATACGCCGAAAGAAAAATTCGAGTTTTTAGCCGCTAAAAACGAACATCTGATTGAATTAAGAAGACGTTTGAGTCTCGATACTGATCTGTAAGGTAAAAAAAGGGGAATTTCAAATTTTTAGGAAAACAGGTAGGATTTCACCAAAATAACACTGAAATAATCCGAAAACCCTTCCTTTACCTAAACGGATCGAGTTATTAAAAGAATGACAGCCGATCAATTCAACTGACCTATGAAAAAATTATTCCTATTGTTGATGCTTCCCCTGGTATCCTTTGCTCAGTCATCCGCGGATGAGGACCGCATCAAACGAAAAACAACCCGCATTCATAAGCAGGTATTTAAGGTAGATACACATGCTGATGTGCCCATAATGATGGTTAAAGAGGGTTTTGATATTGGAAAGGAATATGATTTCAAAAAGGATGGTTCTCAGATTGACATTCCTAGAATGAAAAAAGGGAATATGGACGCCATGTTCTTCGCCGTCTATTTAGCCCAAGGTCGACGTAGTGAAGAAGGATTGGCGGAAGCTAAAGCAAGAGCGTTGGCGATATTTGACACTATTCACCGCGCAATTCAACGTTATCCTCAACATTTGGCTTTAGCTACGACGCATAAAGACGGTCCTAGG
>JBAYRB010000128.1:0-7166 GCA_041676905.1 Spirosomataceae bacterium | reverse complement strand
GATTACCAGAATTCGTTTGGAGATCATCTTATCGTTATTGCTCGCTCGTGATGGAATAATTGCTAATAATTGGGTAAAATTGAGTAATTTTGCCCTAAATCACAGCGAGTGCATGCTGATTATTTACAGTAATGGCCAATTTTGATACAAAGCAAAGGGTTGTAGGGCGGGTGCCATTACAATCTCTTACCGAAGAATACGAACTACACACATTTCCAAACGGTATACGTTTAGCGCACAAACAAGTAACCAATACCCGCATTGCTCATTGTGGGATTATGCTGGATGTGGGAAGCAGGGATGAAACACCTGAACAACAGGGGCTAGCCCATTTTTGGGAGCATATGGCGTTTAAAGGGACTGAGAAGAGGCGGTCACATCATATTATCAATAGTTTAGAACGCGTCGGTGGAGAGCTCAATGCTTATACGACCAAGGAAAAAATATGTTTTCATGCGTCGGTACTTGATGAGCATTTCGCAAAGGCAGCGGATCTTTTGACAGACATTACCTTTCACTCCGTATTTCCTGAAAAACAGATCGAACGGGAGCGTAATGTGATCCTAGAAGAAATGGCAATGTATCGTGACTCTCCAGAGGATTCGATACAGGATGATTTTGATGCTTTATTGTTTGAGGGGCATTCCCTCGGTTACAATATCTTAGGCGTTCCTGAAACGGTTAATTCGTTTACGAAATCGGACTTGCGAAGTTTTATTGACGCCAATATGGATACCTCACGCATCGTTTTTTCGTCGGTTAGCCGCTTTCCGATGCAGAAGGTCGTCCGTATGGTGGGAAAATACCTGGCCGATATTCCCGAAAAAACCAACGTGAGGCATCGGGTAAAACCCGGACCCTACATTCCCCAAGTGCGAACCGTTCGGCGTGATCTGACACAGGTTCAATGTGCATTGGGGAAAATTGCGTATCCGCTAGATAGTGAAAAGAGACTTCCTTTTTTCGTACTGGTCAATTTATTAGGGGGGCCGGGAATGAACTCCCGATTTAATATCGCATTGCGGGAAAAGCACGGATTTGTCTACGCTATTGACGCTAATTACACGCCTTATATTGACAGTGGCTTCTTCGGAGTTTACTTCGGAACCGAACAAAAGCACCTTGATAAGAGTTTGAACCTCATTATGAAGGAATTCAAACGAATCCGTGAACAGCCACTCACCACTTCTCAATTGCATTATACCAAAGGCCAAATCATGGGGCAATTGGCAATGTCTGAAGAAAGTAACAGTAGCTTCATGCTGATGATGGCAAAGAGTCTACTAGACATAGAAACCGTAGAACCATTGCAGGAGATTTTTGCCAAAATTCAAAAAATGACCTCCCAACAATTGCAGGAGATAGCACAAGAAATTTTTGATGAAAGCCAATTCTCGATGCTTACTTATCTCCCCGAAGCCTAGAAATTATTGTCAACCTATTGAAAATCAAATTTCATCAATTTTAACTAATGTATAAACATCTGTTATTGGCAATAGCCATTATGGTAGCTGTTGCACATCCAAGTTTAGCGCAAAAGAAGAAAAAAAAGCAAGAGCCCCCTCAAGTAGAGGCAACTCCTACAGAAAAGCCAAAAAGTAAACCCCAGGATGGTCCAAAGGACTACGCGGAATGGATCGATAGTACGGCAAAAAGTCAATCGGGTATGGTGGGCATACACCAGATCGGCAAGAAATGGTTCTTCGAAGTTCCTGATTCACTACTCGAACGGGATATCATGTCGGTAACCCGCTTTGCGCGTACCACCGCAGGTGGGGGTATTTTCGGAGGGGAAGAGGTAAAAAGACAAATGATTCGATGGGAAAAGGGTCTGAATGATCAATTATTACTACGGTCGGTAACGATTTTAACGATGAGCCCCGATAGTGCCAGCCCCATCGCCAGCGCTGTTAGAAATTCGGCATCGGACCCAATAATCGGTGTATTTGAAATCGAGGCGGTAAAAAAGGAAGAAGATCACCACAGTTATATAATCGACGTTACCGATTATTTTAACGCGGATAATCCGACATTCTCGATCAGTTCGGTACGAAAACAAATGCTCAAATTATCGAGTTTTAAAAAGGATGCTTCCTTTATCGAACGAATTTCCACTTATCCGACGAATGTTGAAATCCGGACCACCAAGACATTCAATGTTGTGCCGGAAACGATTTCCAATTCACCTACACCTCAAGTTGGAACCTATTTACCACCGGCACGAGATGCTGGCGTGGCTACCTTTGAGATGAACACGTCGATGGTGGTACTACCGAAGGTGCCGATGCAAACCCGGCTTTTTGACCATAGGGTGGGCTATTTCGCCAATAAATACACGGTTTATGGAGAGGAGTCCCAACGGGCGGAAGACCATATATTCGCAGTTCGTTGGCGTCTGGAACCTCGGAATGAAGAGGATGCGCAACGTCAGAAAAACGGAGAGCTTATTGAACCGAAAAAACCGATCGTGTTCTACATAGACCCTGCAACTCCCTTAAAATGGAGGAAATATTTGAAGGCAGGGGTGGAAGACTGGCAGCCTGCCTTTGAAAATGCCGGCTGGAAGAATGCCATACGTGCCGAAGATTGGCCTGAATCGGATTCAACCATGAGCCTGGAAGATGCGCGTTTTTCCGTGATCCGGTATTTCGCCGCCGACATCCAAAATGCCTATGGCCCCAATGTGCACGATCCGAGAAGTGGTGAAATTATCGAAAGTCATATAGGCTGGTACCACAATGTGATGCGCCTATTGAGAAACTGGTATCTCATACAAACCGGTGCCGTTGATCCACGAGCTCGGAAAAGGACGTTTGATGATGAGTTAATGGGAGAACTTGTAAGGTTTGTAGCTGCCCATGAAGTAGGACACACGCTGGGACTTAGACATAATTTTGGAGCTAGTTCCGCAACCCCCGTCGAGAAATTAAGGGATAATGAGTGGCTAGCCCAATACGGTCATACCTCCTCCATCATGGACTATGCACGGTTTAATTACGTAGCTCAACCCGGGGACGGTGTTACACACTTTATGCCGGGCGTGGGCGACTATGACAAATGGGCAATTAAATGGGGATACAGCTATTTTGGTAAGGACGAAGACGATAGAACTATTTTGAATGAATGGACCAAACAAGCCTACCAAGATGCCCGACTGAGATTCGGAACGGAAAGAAATCCTTATGATCCACGCTATCAGTCGGAAGACTTGGGTGATAACGCCATGAAAGCCTCTACTTATGGCATTGCTAATCTCAAACGTATTCTCCCCAATTTGCCAGCCTGGAGTCATGCCGATGGCGAAAGTTATAAGGAACTAGAAGAATTGTATAACAATGTTGTAGGTCAATTTAGACGCTACCTCGGCCACGTGACGAAAAATGTGGGCGGAATCTATGACAATCCTCTAACCTATGATATGGAGGGAGCAGCCTTTGTCACCGTTCCTAAAACGATACAACAAGAGGCCGTCAGTTTTTTAAATGAGCAATTATTTACCACCCCTGACTGGTTGTTGGATTCCACCGTAATCAACAAATTGAAACCTGAAACGGGTGTGGAAGCTATCAAGCAAATACAAGCGTCGACAATAGAATCGCTATTTGCAGGCGATCGAATCGTAAGGCTGTTGGAAACCGGAATATCGTCGGAGTATTATACGGTTGATGAGCTGTTTACCGACTTAGAAAAGGAAATATGGGCAGAACTAAGTCGAGGGAGAACCATTGACATTTACCGAAGGAACTTGCAAAAAGTTTACATCGAAAAACTAATTGCCCAGTTGGAGCCTAAAAAGGCTACCGTTCCTTCGGTTCCCCCAGGCGTTACCTATGGGTTGGCAACACGGACTGTGGAACTAAAACAAACCGATTTACCATCCATAGCCCGAGCTCATTTGGAAACACTGAAGCAGCAAGTTCAAGCAGCAATTCCGCGCACGGCTGATCGAATGAGTAAGTTGCATCTCCAGGATGTACATCAACGTATTATTCTGGCCTTGGATCCAAAGAAATAAAATAGGCGGAGCTTATTTAAAGAATTGTAGACTGTTTTCAATTCGTTGGAGGCGAAATGCTAAAACCCCCGAGGAAATTCTTCTTTGGGGGTTTTCTCGTTAATTCCATTAAGGCTCGATACAGAAATGGGGGGAGGGAGATTTATATTCCATTCCCAAAGTAAATTCGCAGTTTAAAACGATAAATAAAAAGGCAGGAACACGGGATTGGATTTTGTGTTCCTGCCTGATTTAAAAAACTAGGTTACCCTAGAATTTCTTTTTTCCTTTTTTCTAATTTCTCCTTTGCCTTTTGCAATTCGACTTTCGTTTCAGCGGAAGCTTCCTTTAATTCCTGATTAATGCGATCCAGCTCCTTTTCAACTGCGCGATATTCTTCTTTGGCAGCAGCATTTAGCTTATCTACTTTTTCATCCATTTTATCAGCGGCATCGCGGGTCGCGTCTCTAACGTCCTGGGCTGCTTCTTTCGCCCCATCACGTATATCCTCAGCGGCTTCATCGATTTTTCGGCCGGCTTTGTTGGCCGCACGGTCGATGTCGTCTTTGGCCGACTCGACGGTATCTTCTGCATTGTCACGTGTGTTGTTATTACAAGAGGTGAATGTCAAACCGCTTAGCAATAACAGCGTTCCTAAAAACAAAATGGTCTTCTTCATTTTCGTGGTGTTTAGTTTGTTAATAAACGTTAAGGAGGTGGAATGTGGTATAGAGAATCGCTAAAACCTTGGTTTTTAAAAAGGCTTCTCAGTAGGCTTCTTACCTTTAATCCGCTCAAACAAATTCCTAGAATCGACCCCAAAATAACGGTTCATCACACCGCCGTTGTCGTAATAATATGTGTAACCTTGGGTAGGAGATGGATGGCGAGATGGGCTGAAATCCTCGTACAAAGGATCGCGGAAAAAATTATTTACCACTACGTTTATCTCCTCGAGTTCAAAATGTTCTACCAAGTGAATGGCTAGCTGGTATGCCCTAGGATCCGAAAATAACCACCGCATGGTAAACAGGACGTGGTCGACGAGGGGGATCAACGGAACAGGGTCGGCAACCAAACCGATGGGCGGGGTATCCAAAAGGATAATATCAAAGTTTTGTTTGGCATACGTAAGCAAATCTTTGAGTTTTTCCGATTGTAACGATTCACTCGGGTGTTCCGACTTTCTGCCGGCAGGAATTAAATGCAAAAATGGGAGGTCGGTTGGAAACACTAAACCCGTGATGGACTTATCAGCACTATTAAGCCATTCACTGAGTCCATTCTGTTCGGAAAAATTGCCAAAATAAGTGTCTAAATCCGGTTTACGTAGGTCGCAATTGACAAGTAATGTCTTTTTTTTCAGCCGCGAAAAGGACCAGGCGAGATGCTTAGTGAGAAAAGATTTACCCTCTCCCGACTGCTCCGAAGTGATCAGTATCGTAATTCCTTGATCAAGTGGGTTTACTTTTCTTTTCGAATACAGAAAGTAGGCTCTCAGTGCGTTTATTTTTTCTTGAAATACGTATTTGGAACCGTTGTTGAGTTTCAAAAAATGTGACTTCTCCTTGTAATTTGGAATTATTGCAATGACTGGTACTTTGGGATGTGTACCGATATTGTCTAAGGTTTTCAGTTTTGGGTTTTGGTTTCGTCTATAAAAAATAAGTAGTACGGAAAGAAACAGCCCTCCGAATAAGAATAGAACCAACGTATGCAATTTCTTGGGAAAAAGTAGTTCCACTTCCACAGGGGTTAGCACCGTCAAAGTTGGAAGTAACCCCGCTTTGATAAGGGCTGTTTCCAACTCTTTATTTAAGAGTAGAGCATAAATATTTTGATTCACCTGCAATTTACTTTGGAGATAAAGGTATTGTCTTTCGTGGGTAGGAAGATCTTTAAATTGATCCCTAATTTGGTCTATCGACTGATCCGTTGCCGCTATAGCCTCCCCGGTCTTCGCTTTTTGCAAAAGAAGGTTTTGTTCCATTTGTTGACGTTGCAGCGCTATCTCAAATTCGATATGTCGGACCATGGGCACATCGCTTTTAAATCGCAGGAGTAACTGATGACGTTGTGCTAAGAGCCGGTTGAGTTGCGCGATTTGCTGAATCAGATTGGCATCAGATGCACCGTCAATACCCATTGGTTGAAAAGCTATTTGTAGAGAATCGCTCTGTTTTAATTTTTCTTCAACGATTCGGAGGTGGTTTTTGTGAAGAAGAAGTCTTTGTTTTTCTACTTGAAGGTCGCGCAACTTCAGGATCAAATCGGAAGCGGTAACGTCGATGTCAAAAAGTAAATGGTGACGACGGAAATTTTCGAGTTGTTGCGCCACCCTTTGGAGAGAATCGTGAAAAGCTTCTTTTTGTTGAGCGATAAAATTCAAAGTTAAATGGTGAGAAGCCTGTTTTTGTTGGAGGGTATACAACTGAAATTCCTGTAGTAGGTGGTTTAAGAACGCTTCTGTGAAGGGTTTGTTCTTCGATCGAAACGACAAACGCATGACGGGAAGGTTTTCTTCGATTTCTTCCAACTTGATTTTGCCCGTCAGTATTTTAGATTGACGCTCGAGCGATTGATAATGAAACTGAAAGCGATATCCAGGCTCTGTGATGACGTCTATGATCCGAAATTGAAGTCCGGGGACGTCGATCAGTGCCCCTGCTATCAGGGGAAAAGTATATACGTTTTCGGGTTCACAATAGGTCAGATTTAAGTTTGGGTCGATTTCAAAAACGCCATTGTTAAAGCATTCCGCTTCGTGGTGTAAAATTTCAGAAGTAAAAGGTTGAAAGGGGTAAACATCGATTTTACGAAGATCTTTTAATCGGTAGAATTTAAAAGGTCGGTCAATTTTTTGCAACGCGACTTTAAGTATATCAGGGGAATTGACTTTGTATTTTTCGATGAGGTAGTCTTTGGGGGCTCGCCAAAACAAATAGGGAATATTCCGTCCTTTGAATTCATCAAACTCGGATTGTTTATCCGTGAAATGAAGCGTAACTCCCGCTTCGTAGTGCGGTGTAACTAATTTAAGAAAGACGTAAGCATTCAAAATGGCAAGGATTAAAAGGGAGATTGTCCAATGCCATCGACTCAAGTAGGCGCGAAGTACTCGGGTTATACTAAAACTGCCTGAACGGCTCAGGAGTTGTTCATAGGTTGGATG
>JBAYRB010000127.1:0-7174 GCA_041676905.1 Spirosomataceae bacterium | reverse complement strand
TTGCGTTATTGTTTAATAACCAAGAAAGTATCACGACAGGAAAGTAATTCCGTCTTTTTAAGTCTAGGATCATGAGTATTGAGAATAAGGAAGCTCTGGTAGCAAGAATAGAGGAGGCACTGGAGTCGGTACGACCCTACCTAATGGCGGATGGCGGCGATGTAAGACTCCATGAATTAACTGATGATCTGGTCGTTAGACTGGAGTTACTGGGCTCCTGCCAAACCTGCCCCATGAGTGCGATGACCTTCAAAGCTGGACTGGAAGAATCGATCCGTAGGAGCGTTCCGGAAATAGTAAAAGTGGAGGCGATCTCTGAAACGGAGGCAGCCCATTAAACCTCTTTCGGCGATACAAACTATCACCCCACGTGATTCGCATCGGCATCTTTTTTGGCGGCCCCTCCCGAGAACGCGAAATCTCCTTCGCAGGAGGAAAAACCGCATTTGAACATCTGGACAAAACTTTGTTTCAACCCGTACCTATCTTTATTGATGGGTTTGGTCGGTTTGTCCTGATCGAGCATAAGCATATGTACGCGCCCGACATCCGTTCTTTTTACACCCATCCGGATAGACCCAATGAACATTTATACATCGAATCCTATCCTGAACTGAAATTTCAGGAAATTCCCACCTCGGTAGGGCGATTGATTGACCCCTCCACTTTACCCCATTTTATCGATTTCGCCTTACTGGCTATGCATGGGCCCGACTGCGAGGACGGCGGAATTCAAGGTTTATTGGAATGGTACCGCATCCCCTATAGTGGACCGGGACTACTGGGGTCGTCGATAGGGATCGATAAGATTCTGCAGAATAAATTGCTAAAGACCGTCACCGGCCAGCAAAAAGCATCGGTAGAGGTCAGATATGAAGACTGGAAGAATAATCCAGAACGCGTTTTTAGTACGGTAAAACAACAAATAGGCTTGCCTATCGTCCTTAAAGCTCCTCATCAAGGTTCTTCTATCGGGGTAGCTATTGTGAAACAAGACGATTTCGAAGCCTTTTCGAAGGGAATTAATCAGTGTTTTTTTACTTTTTCCCTCTCAAGAGAGACCTGGGATAAACTGGATGCCACGGAAAAGAAACAATGGGCAAATGCCCAAACAGAGCTCGAAAGTGGCATCGGATATCCCCTATATGTGGACGATATCGCCTTATATCGTCCCAATGAGTTATTGAGGGTAATAGAACGTTTATTCGAAATTGGCAATGATTCGATCGAACTGAAAAGTTCGGATTTTGAACCGATCGTGCTATGTGAATCGTTCGTGGAAGGCCAGGAGTTTTCCTGCGGTTGTCTACAACTTGAAAACGGAACCCATGTGGCCTTACCCCCTACCGAAGTGATTAAGGTGGATGAAGTTTTCGACTTTAATTCAAAATACAGATCAGGAGGCACCCGAAAACGAATTCCGGTAGCTACCACCCTCGACAACAACCGCAAAATTCAGGAAACCATTGTCCATGTGGCAGAAAGCCTGGGCATGAGCGTCTGTGTACGAATCGATGGCTTTCTAACTCCAGCGGGAAAAGTGGTTTTACACGACCCGAACACTGTACCGGGAATGTCGCCTACCTCCTTGATTTTCAAACAAATGGCGGAGATTGGTCTAAATATTACCCAATCGCTGACCTACTTGATCCGACAGTCCTTAATCGCTCGTATACGATCGGCGAAAAATACCGTACAATTAATTGAGCTACTCCAACAGTTGGATCAACTTAAAGGCGAAGTTGATCAAAAACAAAAACCAGTACAAAGTGTCGTCATAGAACCCAATGACGAAGTCTTCGCCCATACGCGTAAATGGTATTCCCGACTGTGTGCCGAAGGTGTCGTAAAACCGGAAGTATGGCTGAGAAAGGACGCAAAAACTACCGTTAAATTACCGGTTCAATGGTTGTTTAAAGACACAATAAACGAAGTATTTAATGCACTGGAAACCGAAACAGATCCGTTGATTATCGAAACCAGACATCAGTGCAGCGAAATAACACGACGATACGCAGGGGACGCTACTTTTGAACCTGAATTTCGAACGGTCTAGAAAACGCCCCCTATCAGATATATAAGGTTACTATGGCGAAAACACCCGAACACATTCGATTGTCGAAACAGAGAGAAAACAGAGGTTGGAAAAAGTGGGGACCCTATCTTTCTGAAAGACAATGGGGAACGGTAAGAGAAGATTATAGCAGTAACGGAGATGCTTGGAATTACGTTTCACACGATACTGCCCGTTCACGCGCCTTTCGTTGGGGAGAAGAGGGAATAGGAGGTTTTTCAGATAACAAACAACATATCTCCATCGCTTTTGCCTTCTGGAATCACAATGATCCCATTTTAAAAGAACGTTTTTTTGGGTTAACCAACCGCGAGTCTAACCACGGGGAGGATGTGAAGGAATTGTATTATTACTTGGATAGTACACCAACGCATTCCTACATGAAGATGCTTTACAAGTATCCTCAAAAAGCTTTCCCCTATGAAAAATTGCGTGTCGAAAGTGCAAAAAGAACCAAACATGACGACGAATATGAACTGTTGGATACAGGTGCTTTCGATAACGACGAATATTTCGATATCTATATCGAATATGCCAAGGCGGATGAGGAGGACTTTCTTTTTAAAGTAACGGCGTATAACCGCGGCCCCAAGGAAGCTCCTATCACTATTTTACCCACCATTTGGTTTCGGAATACCTGGTCCTGGGGATACAAGGAGTTTGATTACAAACCCATGCTTACTAGTATCTCCCAGCAAACCATTGAAGTGAACCACCGTCGGCACGGTCGTTATATCATGTATTTCGAAAATGCCGATGAAATCTTGTTCTGTGAAAACGAGACAAACTATCAGCGTCTTTACAATATCCCAAACGCTTCCCCCTATGTAAAAGATGGCATTAACGACTACATCGTCAGTGGAAAGAAAGCCGCAACCGTAAATAAAAACCGTTTCGGAACTAAGGCAGCAGGTTGTTTTGAAAGACGGGTACAGCCGGGGGAAAGTGTAACGATTAGAGTTCGATTTGCCGACCAGATCAAGGAAAAGCCTTTTGAAGGCTTTGAAGAACTTTTTGCTACACGACTCAAAGAAGCCGACCTCTTTTATGAGGAATTGCAAAAGGGGGTAGACGATCTGGAATTGAAATCGATAGGGAGGCAAGCCTATGCAGGGATGTTATGGAATAAACAATTCTATTATTACAATGTTTATGAATGGCTGAAAGGAGATCCCGGTAAACCTGCTCCGGATCCGCATCGAAAATGGGGAAGAAATTCTGGTTGGAAACACCTCTATGCTGCCAATTTGATCTCCATGCCCGACAAGTGGGAATACCCCTGGTTTGCCGCCTGGGATTTGGCATTTCATACCATTCCCCTCGCTCGACTCGACCCGGATTTCGCTAAAAGGCAGTTAGAAATCCTCCTTAGAGAGTATTATATGCACCCCAATGGGCAAATGCCGGCCTATGAATGGAACTTTTCGGACGTAAACCCGCCCGTTCATGCATGGGCTACATTGAAAGTCTATGAAATCGACAAGGAGCAGAACGGAGGCCGGGGCGATATCGATTTCCTAGAAAAGATTTTCCATAAACTCTTACTCAATTTTACCTGGTGGGTCAATCAAAAAGACGATACGGGCAATAATATATTCAGCGGAGGATTCCTAGGATTGGATAATATCGGCGTCTTCGACCGGTCGATGGAATTGCCTTTCGGAGGTAAATTGGAACAGGCCGACGCTACGGGATGGATGGCGATGTACACGTTAAACATGTTGCGTATAGCCGTTGAGATTTCCCTCGAGAGGCCGGTTTACCAGGATATGGCCTCGAAGTTTTTTGAGCACTTTCTCCATATCGCAGGAGCGATGGAAGCGGTAGGTGGTGAAAATAGTATAAGTCTTTGGGATGAAACAGATCAGTTCTATTACGATGTAATCCATATCCCGAACGGACAGAGTATTTTGTTAAAAGTCCGTTCCATCGTGGGTCTGATCCCACTTTTTGCAGTGGAAATCCTCGACCATAATACCTTAGACAAACTTCCTATCTTCAAGCGACGCCTCGACTGGATAGTCTCCAACCGTCCGGATTTAGCACGGCTAATTTCGAGATGGTATGAGCCGGGTAAGGGTGAAAATCACATGCTTTCAATCCTCCGGGGGCATCGTATGAAAATGATCCTACGGAGGATGCTGGACGAAAATGAATTTTTGTCCGATTACGGTGTCCGTGCCCTTTCAAAGTATCACAAAGAACATCCCTATAAGTTTTTCCTCAACGGAGAAATGATGCAAGTGGATTATGTCCCTGGCGAAGCTCTGACCGATATCATGGGTGGAAATTCCAATTGGCGAGGCCCCATATGGTTCCCAATTAACTTCCTAATCGTCGATTCCCTTAACAAATTTTACGCCTATTACGGGGATGATTTTGAGGTGGAGTATCCGGTGGATTCAGGTCGACTTACCTCTATCGATCAAGTAGCTCTCGGCATTGCTAAACGATTGGTCAATATCTTCAAGACCGATGAAAAGGGGCGAAGGGCTGTCTACGGTGAATCCCAAAAAGAACAATCCGACCCTCACTTTAAAGATCATATTTTGTTTTACGAATACTTTCACGGTGATAACGGGCGAGGTTATGGAGCCTCCCATCAGACCGGATGGACGGGGCTTGTGGCCGAACTCATCCTCCAAATTGGAAGATCCCGGGAAAGAATCCAGCAGATGGAGTCCGTAAACCAAGAAATTTAATCTCCATTTGAATTACTTGATGGGAGCGTGAAAATACCCACATTATTCGTTACAACACCTTGTTTTTTTGAGATTTATACTGAAATTTCGCTGCTAATATTCGTAGAACCTACTTTTTAACATATTTATCATCCAAAATTTTAACACTAACTATTCATGCCATTAGAACAATTGGAACCCGGTGTAAAAGATAAAATTAATCTTTGGCTCACCGGAAATTATGACCAAGAAACAAAATCCAACCTTCAACAACTGATCGATAGCGGCGCCATCACCGAATTAACGGATTCCTTTTATAAAGATCTTGAATTTGGTACGGGAGGTTTGAGAGGCCTGATTGGAATTGGATCCAATCGAATGAACCGCTATACCGTAGGAGCCGCCACGCAAGGACTGGCCAATTATCTGAACAAAAACTTTAGTGGTGAACAGATAAAAGTGGCTATAGCCTACGACAGTCGAATAAAATCAGACGAGTTTGCTGCAATCATTGCCAATATTTTTTCAGCGAATGGGATCACGGTATACCTTTTTGAAGCATTGCGCCCTACCCCAGAACTATCATTTGCGATTCGACTCCTGGGTTGTCATAGCGGCGTTGTAGTTACCGCTTCGCATAATCCGAAAGAATACAATGGCTATAAAGCCTATTGGACCGACGGCTCTCAGGTCGTTGCGCCCCACGATAAAAACATTATCCATGAGGTCAATGCCATCACCTCAATTGATTCCATCAAATTCGAGGGGAATCCCGATCTTATCCATAAAATCGGAGCCGAGGTAGATGAAAAATACCTTGAGCAGATTCTTTCCCTATCAATATCTAAAGACGCAATTGCCCGCCAAAACGACCTCAAAATCGTATACACACCTTTACATGGCACGGGCATTACCCTCGTTCCCAAACTGCTTTCGAAAATGGGTTTCAAAAATGTGACCGTCATTGACGAACAAGCCGAACCCAATGGAAATGGTCAATTCCCAACCGTCGTTTACCCAAATCCGGAGGAATCGGAAGCGATGAGCATCGCGGTGGAAAAAGCGAAGGAGATTGATGCAGATCTGGTGATGGGAACCGACCCCGATTCGGACCGCGTAGGGATTGCTGCCAAAAACCTTCATGGTGAAATCCAGCTGCTCAACGGCAACCAGACCGCCAGCCTGCTGATTTACTACCTCCTCAATGCCTGGAAAGATGCGGGTAAACTGGACGGACGCCAGTTCGTGGCGAAAACCATCGTGACCACCGATCTCATCGATGCGATGGCCGCCGAATACGGCGTAAATTGCTACAATACCCTCACAGGTTTCAAGTATATTGCCCAGGTAATCCGCGAAAAAGAGGGGGTTGAACAATTTATCGGAGGCGGAGAAGAGAGCTACGGCTATCTGATCGGCGATGCCGTCCGCGACAAGGATGCCATCGCCTCCTGCGCCATGATCGCTGAGCTTACCGCCTATGCCAAAGACAGAGGATTAAGCCTCTTTGATCTGCTCATCGAGATCTACAAACGATTCGGGTTCTATTACGAAGGCCTGATTTCGCTGACCAAGAAAGGAAAGTCGGGTGCCGAGGAAATCCAGCAGCTGATGACCGATTTCCGTACCCATCCGCCCAAAACCCTGGCCGGATCGCCCGTAACCCGCGTCAACGATTTTAAATCGCTTGAAACGACCGACCTTAGGACGGGCAATTCCCAGGCAATCCCCGCCGGCAAAATGGGTATCGAAGCCTCCAATGTATTGCAGTTCTTCACCGCAGACGGCACGAAATTTACCTGCCGCCCGTCGGGAACGGAGCCCAAAATCAAGTTTTATGTGGGTGTACGGGAAGAACTGAAGGACGCATCTGAGTTCGATAGTGTCTATACGAAACTGAAGGACAAAGTGGCTTCCATAGGGAAGGAACTGGGATTACTTTAATCCTGTTTGATATTTACGAAAAAGGACGGTCTGACACCGTCCTTTTTGCATTCCTCCAGTCATAATACATCCTTAACGCTTCTGCTCAATGCACGAGCTTCCTCACCTGACGAAACGGTGCTTCGCCGGACAGGTATACTACAGGAAACGTTTATTAATGTTTGCGGTGAAATAGTAGGAAACTACTGCAACCGTTGAAGTCGCCACTCCGCTGCTACTCCCTGCAATGCAAAGGGAGCGCCCGTGTACGAACTACTGCTTTTTGAGCGTAATCTCCACGACTCCACTATTGCCCTTCGCTCCATATTTTTGGATGGCGGCCTTTCCTTTCAGGACGTCTACTCTTTCGATGGCATCCTGATCAACCTGAGTGTCTATGGTTAGCTCCTTCCCATCCACTATAAAAAGCGGCTTCTCCCCTTCATTTGCAGGCAGACTGAATATCGTCACCTCGGCAGGCTTCTTCTGCTTTTCA
>JBAYRB010000126.1:0-7210 GCA_041676905.1 Spirosomataceae bacterium | reverse complement strand
CCGGAAATGAAATCAACCGGCGAGTCAATTTATTTTATTGATGATCTCACCGATGATTTCTTCCAAAAGGTCTACGCAGAAAGAAATCTCTATTTAAGCCGATAAGATAAATCTTTAGAGCTACCCGGACATTTTCGTTCGGGTAGTTTTTTTAGAACAACCCCGCTACTCGCCAGCCTTCCCGATAAGTCCTTTTAATATAGCGATCGGCCTCCGGATAGTTCGGGAACCTCATTCGCTTGGCATCCCATTTCAGCTCTACCCCAGGCACCCGAATCGCTACAGTTCCCAACAATATGGCTTCCGTCATAGGTCCTGAAACTTCAAACCGAGACTCCGTTCTTTCTCCCCCCAAACAGGCATCTACAAAATGGTGGTAATGATTCCTTGCCGGAATTGTAGGCTCTTGAACATTAGTGAAGTTATTTTCGGGCAATAATACCGGTGTGCCTCCATGGGGAATAAGAAGCGCTCCTTTGGTCCCCACTACCATGGCTGACTCGGCCGGATATTCACCTCCCGAATAAAGTGCCCTGATCTCTTCCGGTGGGTACATGAGCCCGTCAAACCACTCTACAGGGAGTTCTTTTCCTTCGGTCATTCTATTGCCGGGAAAGACCCAAGTGATATGATCGCTTTGAGGCCAGGTATCGCCTCTGCGCGCCGCTGATTCTTCCCAGGATTTTTGCACTTCCGCTATTACAGATTTAGGCGACTGCAATTCCAAACCTTTCCAAACAGCGTCGAAGATATGGCATCCAATATCCCCTGACCATCCGGTTCCAAAATCCTGCCACGCCCGCCAAGTGACAGGATGGTAAATTTCAGGATGATAAGGCCGATAGGGTGCCGTCCCGATCCACAAGTCCCAGTTTAATGTCGAAGGAGGTATTTGCTCCCCCTGAGGCCTCGGTCCGACCAAACGATACCGATCGATTGCACCGGGGCGATTGGAACATAGGTAAACATGCCTCACTTTCCCAATTAGTCCTCGCTTCAACCATTCTACGGCGGTTCGATCTCCGGAACTACCCGCATGTTGGGTACCCAATTGAGTAACGACCTTAGCCTTTTGAGCTGCCCTGGTAAGTTCCCGCACCTCCGCTACGTCATGACACATGGGTTTTTGACAATACACATGTTTCCCTGCCTGGATGGCTGCATGGGCTATCACAAAATGATTATGGTCGGGGACCGATACATTGACTGAATCGATATTACCGCCTTCTTTAGTTAAAAGTTCGCGCCAGTCGGCGTAACACCGGGCGTTTGGATACAGTTCAGCTGCGCGTTTCAAGTTGTTTTCATCCACATCACAAAGTGCAATGATATCCACTCTGCCATGGGAAACCAACTGTTTCAAATCCCCGGCGCCCATTCCACCTACCCCGATTCCAGCATGACGAAGGCGGTCTGCCGATCGAGCCGATGCACTTTTTACAAAAGGCGAGGTAATAGCTGCAGCGGCCGTGCCGATCAAAAATTTTCTACGCGAGACGTGTATCCGGTCTTTTCCCATGGTCGTATGAACGTTAGAATTAAATAGGTTTCATCCTTAAAACCACTGTCAACCCTATATTTACTTTCATCGGTGTCAATATTGCTTCAGTTTAGGTAAAAGCATTCGACCATAGTGTACTGTCACTTATCCAAGCCGGCGTCGAAAAATTCATTTTATACTTTTTCCCTTTGAGCGCCTGAGGTCATCCCCCCATGAAATTCATGTTTTAATCCATTCATATCGTCGTTTTTCAATTCGAACATCTATGGTCAAGACGCTTCCTTCAACGCTCTAGCCTTCTGGATTTGAATTAAATGGGGGTATCTTATCTTGTAGATTTGGCGAAGCAACATTTCTCAATATTTTTGGAGGCACCTTGTTTTTGTACAATTAATAAACCCCTTCCCGAATAATAAATTTTTCTATACCTGCTTTCATTTAGGTAGATCATTTCATTCTTTTTGCTTAGTTTTACTACGCTTCTTCCGAATAAGGTTAATTCTCAGCCAGTAACATTCTTGTTCACTTAAGCCAAAAAATACAAATTCGAACTTAATTTTTCTTCAACATTTCAAATTTCAAGCTTTTAAAAAAGTTTGCAATTTCGCAATCCTAGTAATCTGTTTTTCAATTAGTTAATAATTTCTAGGAATAAAATTGTTTACAATTATTGGAATTTGATCGGACTATATCGTAATATTGTCTTAACAATTTCAAAGCATTTTATGCGTTTGAGAAACACACCGTACAAAAGAAATATCATCTTTATTTTCGAGTGCTAATTATCCGCATTTTATAACAATCAACCTTTAGCGAACAGCTATTATGAGCATTTTTGATAAACGTCTACAATATAAACCATTTGAGTACCCAGAAATATTACAATTTACTGACGCCATTAATAAAGCGTATTGGGTGCATTCAGAAGTTGATTTTACAGCTGATATTCAGGATTTTCACTCTCATTTAACACCGATTGATCGGAGTGCTGTCAAGCGAGCTTTGTTAGCTATAGCACAAATTGAAGTAGCTGTAAAATCTTTTTGGGGGAATCTTTTTCATCATTTTCCCAAACCCGAGTTCAACGGATTGGGAGCCACCTTTGCTGAATGCGAATTCCGACATTCCGAAGCGTATTCACGTCTATTAGAAGTTCTTGGCTACACCAACGAATTCGAGCAGGTCGTCACGGTACCGGTCATCCGTGAACGGATCGACTATCTTACCCAAGCCCTCCGTAATGTCAAGTCTACCGACCACAAGGAATATACATTCTCCTTGATCTTATTTTCGATCCTCATCGAAAATGTGAGTCTGTTTAGCCAGTTTGCGATCATCCTTTCCTATACCCGATTCAAGGGATTGATGAAAAATGTCAGCAACATTATCGCTTGGACCTCCATCGACGAGCAGATTCACGCCAATGCAGGGATTTACCTTGTCAACAAAATCAAGGAAGAATTTCCGGAAATGTTCGATGACCAAATGATGGATGATATTCAGCGCTTGGTGAAAATGTCTATTGAAGTTGAGACCCGTATTATCGATTGGATTTTTGCTGAAGGTGAAATTGATACCTTAAGCAAGGACGAATTAATCAACTTTATGAAGTATAGAGCTGATGACAGTTTGAAGAAAATTGACATCAACCCCTTGTTTAATGTCAACCCTGCCGACCTTACTTTGATGCACTGGTTTGAAGAAGAAGTCTTCGCCAATAGCCTTGATGATTTCTTTGCCAAAAGACCAGTAGACTATACCAAACACGACAAAAGTATTTCTGCCTACGACCTATTTTAAATCCTGTGAAGCAATAAATTAATCAAACACGCATGGAAGTTCAAGAACCAGCCTTGCTCGAAGAACTGAGCAATACCTATGAGCATGAAAAACTTTGGTGGAAAAATGAGGAAAGTGAACACGTCCTCAACCGGGGCTATCTCTTAAAAGGCGAGACCGTAGAAGGCGCAATTGATCGAATTTGTACTGCTGCCGCACAACGGCTCTACCGTCCGGAATTAAAGGAGGCTTTTCGTGAAATGGTGGAAAGAGGCTGGATGAGCCTAAGCTCTCCCATCTGGGCTAATATGGGTACCGAACGGGGTTTACCTATTTCCTGTTTCAATGTCCATGTGCCCGACAATATCGAGGGAATTACCCATAAACTGGGGGAGGTAATAATGCAAACCAAGATCGGTGGTGGGACCTCCGCATATTTTGGTGACCTACGTGCACGGGGCAGTGCCGTTACAGATAACGGCAAAAGTAGCGGTGCAGTGAGCTTTATGCGCTTGTTCGATACAGCCATGGATACGATCTCCCAAGGTGGGGTACGTAGAGGCGCTTTTGCGGCGTACATGGATATAGATCACGACGATATCGATGAATTCCTCAAGATCAAAGACATAGGCCATCCGATTCAAAACCTATTTTTCGGTGTCTGTGTCCCCGATTACTGGATGCAGGAAATGGTCGATGGAGACATGGAAAAACGGGCTATCTGGGCTAGAGTACTTCAATCCAGACAAGAAAAAGGGCTGCCCTATATTTTCTTCTCCGATAACGTAAACCGCAACAAGCCTCAGGTTTATAAAGACCTCAACCTGCGCGTTAATGCCAGTAACCTGTGTTCTGAAATAATGCTCCCTTCTACTCCCGATGAGTCTTTCATCTGTTGCTTGTCGTCGATGAACCTGGAGTTATATGACGAGTGGAAAAATACAGATGCCGTCAAGTTGGCCATTTTTTTCTTGGACGCTGTGTTACAGGAATTTATAGTCAAAACGGAGGGGAATTACTACCTCGCCTCAGCTAACAAATTTGCAAAACGTCATCGTGCATTAGGTTTGGGTGTATTGGGTTGGCATTCTTACCTGCAAAAAAATATGATTCCGTTCGAAGGTATGCAGGCTAAACAACTTACGACCCAGATTTTTAGCAACATTCGCCAAAAAGCCGAGAAAGCTACGCAGGAGCTCGCCCAAATTTATGGAGAACCGGAACTATTGAAAGGATACGGACGAAGAAATACGACTCTATTAGCCATAGCACCCACTACCTCTTCTTCAGCAATTCTTGGCCAAACTTCACCTGGGATTGAACCCTATGCCAGCAATTACTATAAAGCTGGATTGTCGAAGGGGAATTTCATGCGTAAAAACAAGTATTTGAAAAAACTCCTGGCTGAAAAAGGTATTGACAACGAAGATACCTGGCGAACGATCATGCTGAACCAAGGTAGCGTTCAACATCTAGCGGAATTGAGCCAGGAAGAAAAAGACGTGTTTAAAACCTTCAAGGAAATCAGTCAACTTGAAATTATTCAACAAGCGGCCATCCGCCAGAAATTCGTTGATCAATCCCAAAGCTTAAACCTTAATATTCCTGCAAATTTGCCCGTAAGAGAGGTAAATAAATTGATCATTGAAGCCTGGAAACTAGGTATAAAAACGCTGTACTACCAAAGAAGCCAAAGCGTTTCAAAAGAATTGGTAACCAGCTTGGTCACATGCCAGTCGTGTGAATCATAACCCCTTAATTGATCGACAAAAAAAAGACAGGGCCGCAAGTCCTGTCTTTTTTTTATACATTTTATCTAAAAACGCTCCCCCAGAAAAGGGGATCAAATTAATATATCCTCTCTATTGATATAATACGGATCTTTTATCTATATTTTTGAGTACTATAACATATTATGTCTACATGCTTTAGTTTTGCTAAATATTTCGTTTTCCCGAAAACTTTTCAAAACCACGTTAATAAGACACAAATATGCTATTACACAATTTGGGATATCCACGTATCGGCGAAAAAAGACAATTAAAATGGGCTTTAGAAAAATATTGGGCTGGTAAAATTGACGACGCAGCACTTCAAGCAACAGCACTAAATATCAAAAAGCAGAATTGGCTTTACCAAGCCGAAGCAGGGATTGATTTAATTCCTTGCAACGATTACTCACTTTATGACCATGTACTCGACACCTGTCTGATGCTGGGTGTCGTTCCCCCACGGTTTGAACCGCTACAGAATCTCCCGAAACAAGCGCTTTATTTTGCCATGGCTCGGGGACTCCAAAACGAAAACCTTGATATCAAACCCCTCGAAATGACGAAATGGTTTGATACGAACTATCATTATTTGGTTCCGGAGTTCTTACCGGATCAAAATTTCCAATTAGATGACACTCGGATTATTGAAGATTTCGAATTAGCCAAAAGCTTGCTGGGCAAAAAGGCCAAACCCGTCCTGTTGGGGCCCTTAAGTTTCTTACTTCTGGGCAAAGAAAAAGCTGAATTTGACCGCTTAGATCTGATTGACCAACTTGTTCCCTTGTACAGTACCCTACTGAATGAGCTCTCGAAACGCGGAGCTGAATGGATACAAATCGACGAACCTGTATTGGTACTAGATCTGTCGGAAAAGGTTAAAACTGCCTTCCAAAAAACCTACCAAAAACTAGCGGAACAGGTTTCTGGAACTAAAGTCATATTGACCACCTATTTTGAGGGACTGGGCGAGAATTTAGACTTGGCCCTTCATCTACCGGTTCATGCGCTTCATATCGATTTAGTCAGAGATCCAGATCAGCTGGAATCGATCATCACCAAGGCACCTCCACACTTAATACTATCACTCGGTCTCATTGATGGTCGAAATATCTGGAAAAATGACTATCAAAAATCGCTAGCCCTTATAAACCGTGCCATCGAAGGCATAGGCTCGGAAAGGTTGATGATAGCTCCTTCTTGCTCCCTCCTTCATTCTCCTAACGATTTGGTGTTGGAAACCAAAATCGATTCCCAGTTAAAAAGCTGGATGGCGTTTGCTAAACAAAAATTGCAAGAATTAAACGATCTTAAACAGATTATCGAGGGCGAAACCCATCTACTCGAGGCGAATACACAAGCTATTCAAAACAGGAAATCGTCGTTAAAAGTGAATAACTCGGAAGTTCGGCAACGCTTACAACATTTTGAGCAATTGGAGCCTAACCGTACCCATCCTTTCCCTGTCCGCAAGGGTATGCAACGAGAGCAAATTCCTTTACCCCTATTTCCTACCACGACCATAGGCTCTTTGCCACAGACCGATGACCTGAGACAGATCCGTGCAAAACTCAAGAAGGGTGAGCTGAGTTCGGAACAATACAAGCAGTTGATTCAGGAAAAAATCGTGGAGGCCATTCATTGGCAGGAAGAAATCGGACTCGATGTACTCGTTCATGGTGAATTTGAACGCAATGATATGGTTGAATACTTTGGAGAACTTCTAGGGGGTTTTGTCATCACCGAGCAAGGTTGGGTACAGAGTTATGGAAGTCGTTGCGTCAAACCGCCCATCATTTATGGAGACGTGTATCGAAGTGGGGACATGACGGTTGATTGGATTACTTTTGCGGCCTCACAAACGCAAAAACCAGTGAAAGGGATGCTCACCGGCCCGGTAACCCTTCTTCAATGGTCGTTTTGCCGAGATGATCAACCACGCAAACAAACAGCCTTTCAAATAGCCCTGGCAATAAGAGACGAGGTATTGGCCTTGGAAAAGGCCGGAATCAATATTATACAGATCGATGAAGCTGCTCTACGAGAAGGGTTGCCTTTACGAGCAAGTCTTAGGGAAGAATATCTGAAATGGGCCGTTCGGGCTTTTAAGATGTGTACGAGTGGGGTAAAGGATAATACGCAAATCCATACCCATATGTGT
>JBAYRB010000125.1:0-7254 GCA_041676905.1 Spirosomataceae bacterium | reverse complement strand
CCTTATCGTCATAAAAACGAAAACCTAAGGCCGCGGCCATACCCGTCCCAGCATCCGTCGTGGCACTTCCGCCAATGCCGAGTATTATATTTTGTGCTCCTTGTTCAAGAGCGTGCGCGATCAACTCTCCCGTGCCAAAGGTATTGGTTAAACATGGGTTTCGTTCTTCGGTGTTTAAGAGTCTGAGACCGGAGGCATTAGCCATTTCCACATAGGCAACCTTCCCGTCACTCGACAAACCAAAGGTCGATTTTATTTTTCGACCTAGAGGATCCTTTACGTCAATCTCTACAAAGCGACCGTTTTGATTTTTTGTTAAAATTTCTGCTGTACCTTCCCCACCATCGGCCAGTGCCGTTTTGGTAATTTTAGCATCCGGTAAGGCTTGCAAAACTCCTTTTTCTATGGCATCACATACCGGATCGGCATCTAATGAGCCTCTGAATTTATCGGGGGCAATCAGGATATGCATACCGTTAAAAATGGAGTCCTTCGTCTTCAATTCGAATCGTCGGTGTGTAAGTATCTTCCGCGTCATAATTCGGGCCGCCACAATCTAAAAAGTAGTTTTCCGGTTTGCGGAAAGGCCCTTTCCCAAATTGCGTCAACATAGGGTCGGCATAGACTTTTTGCATATACAAGCCCCACGCCGGAAGGGCTGTTCTTGCTCCCTGACCCAGCGCCAAGGTCCGGAAGTGGATGCTCCGATCTTCACCCCCCACCCACACGCCGGTGACAAGGTTTTGTGTAATACCCATAAACCAACCATCCGACTGATTTTGGGTAGTACCTGTTTTTGCAGCAATTTCATTGTTGGCGGTTACCCCAAAACGACCTAGGCTTGAAGAAGTACCTCCCTCAACCGCACCCCTCATCAGGTAAATCATGTTGTACGCCATGTTGGCACTGATTTGTTGATTCGTTTTAGGGTAAAACTCTTGTAACACGTTACCGTAGCGATCTTCAATCCGTGTGACAGCCATAGGCTCGGTATAATTACCCCCATTGGCAAAGGTAGAATAGGCGCCTACCATCTCGTAGACCGATACATCACTGATCCCTAAGCAGAGCGAGGGAGTTGCTTCTAGTGGACTGTTAATGCCCACTTTATGCGCATAATCCACTACGGATTGAGCACCCACTTGTTTAATGATAAAGGCAGAAACAGAGTTAACCGAATTGGCAAGTGCCTGCCGAAGCGGTAATGACTCATACGAATAAGTACCACTGGAATTTTTAGGAGACCAACCACCAGGTACCCCATCATTCGGTCCAAAAAAGATAGGCTGGTCGATAACATGGGAACAAGGAGTCAGGATCCCTCGGTCCAATGCGGCAAGGTAAACGAAAGGTTTGAAGGTAGATCCTGGCTGGCGTTTACCCTGTTTAACATGATCATATTTAAAATATTTAAAGTTCACGCCTCCTGCCCAGGCTTTGATATGCCCGTTGTTCGGATCAATAGACATCATACCTGCCCGCAAAAATCGTTTGTAGTAGGCGATGGAATCCATGGGACTCATGGTGACCTCTTTTTCGCCATCGTAGGTAAACACCTTCATTTTATAGGGTGTCTTCATCACCTTCCATGCCTCTTCTTCTCCCACCGTTCTTTTTAATTCCTGGAAGCGAGGGGTACGCATAACGGCATTTTCTAAAAACCCTTTGATTTCATTCCCATTTCTATCGATCCAGGGGTTACGTCCCTTCCAATGCTCATCAAATTTGGCTTGTTGATCTTTCATATGCACCCATAACGCTTCTTCCATATGTTTTTGCAGCCGCGCATCGATAGTCGTGTAGATTCTCAGTCCACTGGTAAACAGATCGTATGAAGTGCCGTGATCCGCGTTATATTTTTCGAGCCATTGACGTAGCTCTCCTTTCATGACCTCCCTGAAATAGGGCGCAGGACCGGTTATATGGCTCTCGAGCGTAAATTCAATTCCCAAGGGGCGTTCTTTTAATTCGGTTAGTTCGTCATCGGTCAGGAAACCGTACTTGTTCATCTGCGCTAAGACCGTATTCCGTCTTTGTAACGCTCGATCGGGAAAGCGGAGAGGATTCCAAAAGGTTGGGTTTTGCAGTAGCCCTACTAACAAGGCTGATTCAGTCACGTTTAAGTCCCAGGTATCCTTATTAAAATAGGTTCTGGCTGCTACCTTAATTCCGTAGGTATTATTCCCAAAAGAAACCGTATTGAGATACATCATCATGATCTCTTTTTTGGTGTATTTTCTTTCCAGAACTACCGATAGAATCCATTCCTTGGTTTTGTTTATCACAATTTTTAACCCAGGAATATCTCCCAAAGCGCCACGATATTCCTTTGTTCTGGTTCGAAACAAGTTTTTAGCTACCTGTTGGGTGAGTGTACTCCCTCCGCCTGAGCTGGTTTGACCGGTCATTACACCTTTGACCACGCGGACCAAACTTCGGGCATCTATTCCCGAATGTTTTACAAACCGTGCATCCTCGGTCGCTAACAGTGCTTCAATGAGCCGGGGTGAAATTTGATCGTGTTCGACTGGGGCTCTATTTTCAATGAAATACTTACCCAGCGACTGGTTATCTTCGGAAATAAGTTCAGAAGCAAGTTCAAATTTGGGGTTTTCGAGTGTAACCAGATCCGGCATAGGGCCGAACAACCACAAGAAATTAAATCGAACCGCCAAAATATAAAGGATCAAAAGGGAAATGCCCCCAATGGCAGACCTCCATAGGTTTACGATGATTCGTCTGTATTTACCGGGCAGCAATTCTGTCATAGTACGCAGTATAAAGAGATAGTTAAATTCGTTATTTATTAATTCCCAGGCAATAAAGCCGCTTGTTCCGCCATATTCAACATTTCTCGGGCCCTAGTTAGGTAACGACTTTCGGGGTACATTCGCATAAAATCGACGATTGCCTCCCGATAGGCCTCAACTCCATGCGATTTCCCAATGATAAACAAACGCAAAAAAGCGAACCGGTCGATTAACTCATGTCCTCGGTATAGGGCAATCGCATCATCCACCTTACTTAACGCTTCTTCTGTACTACCGTTGACGTAAAGCGTATAGATTTCTTCATAAACGTTTTCTGCAGGACTATCTGGTGTGCCTGAGGCGGTCAATAATTTGAGATAGGTTGAACTCGGAAATTCGGCTGCAAGTTTGTTTTTCCACTCTTTTTGTCGAGGATCATCTGCAGGCGATGCCAAATACATGATATAGTAAGCCTCCGGTTTATGTTCTGTTTGAGGATACTCTGTGACAAGTCGACGGAAAGTATCGACGGCTTTGTTCGGTTCTTTTAAGTTGGTCCAATACATTCTCCCCAGGTTATAAAGAGCATTTTCTTTACGAGCATGGGATTCGTCAAGGGTAGAATCGGTGAGGGGCACATTTCTCAATAAGGATTCATAGAGTGCGTTCCATTCTTCCGAATCGCGCGTAATTTCGTTAAAACCGGTATTTTCAGCTACTGCACTTGAGTCGCTCTGAAGCGAGTCAGACGCCGCTATTGCTGCTGGAGTTTCGCCAACGGTCGGTTTATTCAATCTCCGCCAATTATCTTCTAGTTTACGATTCCCCCATTTCCGTGCAAACTCAGATTTCCCTAAGCTAATTTGAGCAGGGTCGTATAGTTGCCACCTAGGACCGGTAACCGGTACGGCTGCCGTTTGTGCTGCGGCTTGCTGAGCTTTCAATAGAGCTGCTTGTTCTCTTTCATAAGCCTCTCGTCTGTCTTTTTGCTGTTGGGCTATGATTTCATGAATTTTTTCAGCGAGTTGCTCTTGGGGTAAGCTAGCTAGGCGTTGTAAACTATCCTCGGTGTTGATCACCGTCATATGCGCTACAAATTGGTCTAGGAAAGCTTTACGCTCAGTAAACTGTTGATAGGCGGGGTCGCTTGCAGGCATCAAAGCCATTGCACTATCGAAATAAGCTTTTGCGGGTTCAAACCGCATCAGTCGGTCGGTGTAAATCCTAGCAATCTCGAGATAGGTGTAGGGGACTTGCGAAGTATTTAAACCCGATACCTGAGCCGACTGACTTAGGTAGCGCAATGCTTGTGCATAGTCGCCTTTTTCCTCGGCGAGTTTCCCCATGGTAAAATATATCTTGTCCTTCAAATCTATGTTTTTCCGGTCTCGTAGCATTTTTTCAAATCCAACTTCCTCGATGCTCGACTGGGGATTGAGCGCTACCTGATTCTGGAGGGAGTTCATTTTAGCATAGAATGACAAATCGTAATGGGGCTTATTCCGCGGCACACGTTTGTAATGCTGATTTGCTTGTGCATATTTTTCCAGCAAATCGTAAAGTTGCCCTGCGATAAAATGAACACGAGCCTTCTGCGGCGACTTTTTCATGAGCGGCAGCACTTCTTCCAAGATTGCAACAGAGGTTAGGTATTCTTCCGTTTTTTGATGCAGGTAAGCTTTCGTCAAATAAAAATCGATGGTTGCAGAGGTTGACAGAGGTTGCTGCCGTAAGTATTCTGAAACGGTTAGTGCATTGGAATAGTCTTTTTTCTCCACGTATGCGCGCATGAGAAAGATGAGAGCGTCGTTTTTGTCTTTTTCGTCCTCACTTTTTGCCAACACATAGCGCAAGGCTTCGATGCCATCGTCCCATTGACCTAAATACATTCGGGCTTTTCCCAATAGAGTATAGCTATTGTCGAGCCATTTACTGTTCTGGTGTTTTTCGGCTATGATGGACGCATTTTTAACGACCAGGTCCAAATTAGGCCGGAAGGGTTTTGCCAAGTTGGTGTCGATGGGAAATAATATGGGTAAGAGTTGATTCGGATTTTCTTTGTATGCTCGTGTGATACCGGCCTCGGCGGAATCCATATTGGCTTTGGCGAGGAAGTATGCATTGTAATTCGCAGCAAAATTATGGTAGGCTACACTCATAGGTTTCTGACTGTACTGAGAACACGAGTACAGCAAGGCACTGGCTAGTAGGACCAGCCCCATATGCCTCCAAAACCTCCATCTACCCCTCAAAAATATATTACTGCAGTTCAATGCTACGTTATTTTCTCAAAAGAAAAACGTAAAAATAGCTAATTCTATATTCATTCATAAGCTGAAAAAGGCAAAATGTCAAGGAGTACCTAGGGGAGAAAGCAGTGGAACCTTAAAGAAATCAGTAGTTTAAGGAAAAATGGTCTTAATTTTGACTTGAAACTAGGGATTGTCTCATCTTTTTAAATGTGTTTTAAGCTTGGATTTTGATGCAGTGATACTTATTCCTAACTTGCACGACATTTTTTGTATTTGTATTAAAAGCCTGACTATAAATTATAACGGCTTGATGAAGTTGAGCCACCGAAAAGTTGATAGCTGCGTAGAAATTTTCCTGTCATCAAGCCCTCAGGAAGGAACCGATTATCCATTCAAATGAAAGAACTTATTGATCATAAAAATCTTCCTAGGCATATTGCCGTGATCATGGACGGGAATGGTCGTTGGGCGCAAAAAAAAGGAGCAGCCAGGGTGTTCGGTCATCGAAATGCCATCACCTCGGTTCGAGAAGTAGCGGAGGGGTGTGCGGAACTAGGCATTGCCCATCTGACACTCTATGCTTTTTCAACCGAAAATTGGGCTCGCCCAAGGCATGAGGTCAACGCGCTCATGGAACTATTAATTAGGACTATTCGAGAAGAATTGCCTACGTTAATGAAAAATAATATTCGCCTTCACACCATAGGTGAAATAGAACGACTACCCGAACGTTCACAAACTGAACTCCAGGAAGGAATAAAGAAAACCTCGGGTAACACAGGGCTAAATTTAACGTTAGCCTTAGGGTATAGCGGGAAATGGGATATTGTACAGGCTACAAAAAAAATTGCGCGAGAAGTGGCAGCCGGTACCATGCAACCTGAGGACATCAATGAGCATCTTTTTGCCAGTAGGTTATCGACCGGAGATTGGCCTGAAGTAGACTTGATGTTAAGAACCGGCGGGGATAAACGAGTCAGCAATTTTATGCTTTGGCAACTGGCTTATTCAGAACTTTATTTCTATGACGACCTGCTCTGGCCTGATTTTAGACGGGAACATTTATACGAAGCAATCATAGCCTACCAAAGACGTGAAAGAAGGTTTGTTAAAACGGGAGATCAGATAAAAGAGTTAGTGACAAAAGGAGAATGATAAATACAAGTTATAGTTTTAACCTGGGGTGGACCCGGCTAAGTCTGATCATATTATCTTTTTGGGGTGTTTTAGTGGGTGAAAGCGAGGCACAACGAGTAGGTATAGGGTCCATGCGGCAGTCCCAGTTACCGCAAGCCGCTCCTACCGTAAACCTGTTTGATTACGCGAATCCAGGCGAATATGAAATCGCTGATGTGACCGTGTCCGGAACTCAGTTCCTGGATCCAAACTCCATGATATCCATTTCAGGACTACGAACCGGAGATAAAATTCGTGTTCCCGGACTAGCCATTCCAACGGCTATCAAAAAAATGATGGATTTCGGAACGCTGGACGATGTCGAAATTCAGGCCACCCAGGTAGAGGGCAATAAAATTTGGCTAAATATTCACATTAAAGAGCGTCCGAGGCTCTATCAAGTGACCTTTTCCGGTATTAAAAAAGGGCAACGAGAAACCTTGAACGACAAGGTTAAACTCATCAAAGGAAGGGTAATCACCCCGACAATCATCAAGAATACACAACTTCTCATCAAAAAACATTATCAAGACAAAGGCTATTACAATACTTCAGTGAAAGTTGTACAAATCCCGGATTCCACCCGTGGACAAGCAACGCTAAATTTCATCATCGACCGGGGCAAGAAAGTAAAAATAGCCGATATTGACTTAGATGGTAATGAGCTTATATCGGATCGTAAGCTCAAAAAACGCTTGAAGGGAACTAAAGAAAAGTTGTTTTACCGGTTTTGGTCTCCGTCGAAGTACATCCCCAAAAAGTATGATGAGGACAAAGAAAAGCTGATAGCTTACTACCGTAAAAATGGTTTCCGTGACGCCACCATCGTCTCGGATACGGTTTGGAAGGACGAAAAAAGCAATATGATCAAGATCGCGATGAAAATCGAGGAAGGTCCAAAATACTATATACGTAATATCACCTGGAACGGTAATTATCTTTATCCAAGCAGCTATCTTTCTCAGCGTCTCGGAGTTGAAAAAGGAGACGTTTACAACCCTGAAGACCTGGATAAACGTATCAATGGCATTCCTGGGGGGGACGTAAGCTCACTCTATATGGATGACGGCTACTTG
>JBAYRB010000124.1:0-7265 GCA_041676905.1 Spirosomataceae bacterium | reverse complement strand
TGAAATCCAAAGCATTTCTCAGTGTCGGGCATGATGAATATTGGGATATTCGACAATTTAACAGTGTACAGAAACTCAAGGAACAGGGGGTTAACCTCTTATTTTTCTCCGGAAATACCCTCTGCTGGGTCACACCTTTCACGGCCAATTCCGCTGGGGTTCCCAATCGTCGCATTTTCCGGGGAGGACCCTACGGCGCTGACAATTATTATGCCCAGGACCGTCAGAAACTATTTGGCCCTTTCCCTGAACACGGCCCCGACGAAGGCCTGCTCATGGGGGTGAGGAATATAAGACCAGTAAACGGAGGTGGGGACTGGATCATTGTAAACCCCTCACACTGGGTTTTTAACGGTACAGGCGTAAAAAAAGGAGATTATATCCCAGGCCTCATCGGTTGGGAATTCCATGGGGATGCACCCGATTTACCTGGACTCGAAGTACTGGCCGAAGGAATCGCCTGGCAAGGCGGAGATAACCCGTCCAAATGGCAGAGCGTCATTTACGATGGTCCGGCCAATAATTTTATTTTTAATGCATCGACTATTTTCTGGGCTCAGGGACTTAGTCATCCACCAGGCCATACCTTACCCTGGTCGCATTACAGTAGACCTCATGGACCCGATGCGCGCGTACAACAAATCACGCGCAATCTTCTGGATCGTGCTATCGCTTAACAAGTAAATTATTCTATAACAACTAAGTTTTTTAAACCCAAACAGGAGATGAAGTTAAAAATGTTGACCAGATGGTATTTTGCCCTTGTGGTACTGGTGGTAGCCTTTGCCTGTAGTCCGACTGAAAAACCGAATCAAAACGGAGATACGATTCAACTCTTCAATGGCAAAAATCTTGACGGCTGGTATAAATACCTTAAAAGTACCGGACGAGACAATGATCCGAAAAACGTTTTCACGGTTGCCAACGGAGAGTTATTTATTACCGGGGAAGATTATGGTTGTATAACCACAAATGAAGAGTATGAAAACTATCGTTTGGTAGTCGAATATAAATGGGGTGAAAAAACCTACGAACCCCGAGTCGACAAGGCACGGGATAACGGTGTGTTAATCCATTCCATGGGGGAAGATGGCGCCTTTAGTGGATCATGGATGTATTCTATTGAGTGCCAAATCATCGAAGGAGGAACCGGTGACTTCCTGGTGGTAGGGGATGGAAGTGAAACCTATCAACTCACAGCGATGGTCGCTGACCCCGATAAGAAAGGAGCTAAACTCTACCAGTCGGGTGGTCGACCCGCTACGATTTATGGGGGGCGTATCGACTGGTTCGCACGTTCTCCCGAATGGAAAGATACGGTTGATTTCAGAGGCCAGCATGATATCGAACGTCCGGTCGGTGAATGGAATCAAATGGAGGTCGTAGCTTTTGAAGATAAAGTAGATATATTTCTAAATGGAAAACTGGTAAATCAAGCCTTTAACGTTAGGCCTACCAAAGGAAGGATTCAGATTCAATCAGAGGGAGCCGAAATGTATGTTAGGAAAGTAGAGCTTACGCCGATTACCAGTTACGACCCCCCCTATTTAAATCGCCCCAGTCTTGTTAAATCCGAGTCCAATAACCGATTATTCCTCAATGCGCAAGAGGGAATTGGCGTAGGTCCCAAGATCAAATATATGCCAGAATGGAATGCCTTTGGTTGGTTTACGGAAGCTGATTATGTACAATGGGAAGTGGAAGTGGGAAAAGCCGGTGACTATGATGTATTCATGGAGTGGTCGGTGTCGGATGGCTCCGCAGGTAATCCCTATATTTTAGAAGCAAACGGGAAAACGGTTCTCAATGGCCATGTTGAATCAACTGGTTCCTGGGAAGTATTCAATACGAAGAAAATAGGAACGGTGACCCTTGAGGCGGGAAAACAATTCATTGCGTTCAAACCCGATCCGTCCCTCGAAAAAGCGGGGATGCTCGATCTGAGAAGTCTTGAATTTGTACCTGTTAATTAATTGTTTTCGACCCTTTTTGAATGTTTTACTGCGGTTTTAAACTGCAGTAAAACCTATTTTGCGACCCGTTGAGCAGATCGCATAACGGACCTAGCACGTCCTGTATTTTGGTCAACCTATTGTTTAAACCTAATATTATTTCTTTATTTCGAGAATTTTTAGTACTTTTGCAAGAGCATGTTGAAGTACATTCAGTAAGTTTACATTTTACGCAGGTATAGGTAAGTGAATAATTTATTACCGTGAGAAAAAACGATCTGACAGCGGCCGCCGAAGGTAACCAGGAAGCTTTTTCCCGGATATTTTATGCGTTTAAAGATAAAGTGTATACCGTTGCTTTAAAATTGACCGAATCGGAGGACAGGGCGGAGGAAGTAGTACAAGAGGTTTTCTTAAAGCTTTGGTTACAGCGCGAGAAATTACTGGATATACATTCGTTCGAAGATTATCTATTCATTGTAACAAGAAACCACGTATTTACAATTCTCAAAAGAATTGCCCTCCAATATAAAACCGAGCGTTTGTGGGAAAGCAATCGTGATGATGCCGAAAACCTAACTGAAAACGAGTTGATTTCCACCGAATATGAGAACGTATTACAACAGGCTATCGATCTTTTGTCTCCCCAACAAAAGGAGGTTTTTTTATTGAGTCGAGAGAAACACCTAAAGCGAGAAGAAATTGCAACCCTACTCAATGTTTCTCCTGAAACTGTAAAAACCCATTTAGCTCGTGCAATGCACCACATCAAAAGTTATTGCTCGAAACAACTCGGTATGAATCTAAGAATGATTCTTGTCTTCATTTTAATGATGGGCGACTGATTTGCCCTAGCCTCTGATAAACTTCTTTTCTACCCTTTAGGTGTTCCCATATCCCCATACTTTTGGCCTTCCGATGCGAAGCTTTTAATTATTGAAAAAAAAATCGTTAGACGTGTCCCCCGAAATGAAAAGTGGAGTGTCTTTAGATTAAACAGGATTATTCACCGGTTAAAATAAAGACAATGCTAAATCACCGGTTACAGTATTTACTGAAAAAATATTATAATAAGTCGGCAACCGCTGAGGAACGGGAGGAACTTATGGCGGCTTTGCAAGACGATTCACAAGACGAGTCGATACGTTCCATCCTCTTAGCTTTGATGTATGGGCCACAGGATCAGGCCTATAGTCTAGATGAGGACAAAGCGAATCGCATTCTCAAACAAATATTTGAACAGGATTCCGGTCCCGAAAGCGATGAATTTGCTACCGAACTGACATCGGGTTTAGATCGGGTGGGGATTTGGGGCAATTTCCGCTATTGGGCAGCCGCAATGGTCGTGATCGCTGCCACTTTAGCTACTTATGTAATGCTAAATGAAAATGTTCTACCCAGTTTATTTCACGCTGATATAACCAAAGAACAAACGGTAGCCGACTTTTTACCGGGCGGTGATAAAGCGATACTGACCCTCTGGGATGGGACGGTCATTAACCTTGAAAATGTCGATCAAGCAGTACTGAAAGAAAATATCAAAATAGATTCAGAAAAAGGAGAGCTAACCTACAAGGGAATTGATAGTCAAATGGGGTATAACCTGTTAACCACTCCCTTAGGTGGGCAGTATAAAGTTCTTCTACCAGACGGATCCAGTGCATGGTTAAATGCTGGATCCAGCCTTCGATTTCCCACTTCTTTTGTGGGCAATGAACGTATTGTGGAGGTGACCGGTGAGGTGTTCTTCGATGTCAGTCCGCGAAAAGAGAAACCCTTTGTGGTCCGACTTAATCATCCCGGCTTGAAAAAGGAAGCCCTAGAAGTGGTCGTCCTAGGAACACAGTTTAACGTGTCTTCCTATAGCGACGATCCGGCGGTACAAACTACCCTGGTACGGGGTTCGGTGAAAGTAAGAAAAGGGCAGGACGTAAAAATACTAGTTCCTGGAGAGCAAGCAGAAATTCGGGGTAAAGAGGGAGTTGAAAGTAAAATCGAAGTTAAAACGGTCGATGCAGAAAGCGTAACCGCTTGGAAAGCAGGGATGTTTGAGTTTGCGGGTGATAGTTTAGAGGGAATTATGAGGCAAATCGCGAGGTGGTACAACGTCGAAATAGAATACGAAGGCGACGTTAGTTCCAAACATTTCTACGGAGCCATTTCCCGGAAAGAACAAGCCTCGGAAGTGTTGAAAATTTTGGAGTTGACCGGTGGCGTAAAGTTTGAAATCAATGGAAATAAAATAAAGGTGAAAGCAGTCTGACCTGTAACTGACTGCCCTAATTAATTGGATTGCCTATGTAATATCAGTACCGAAAGCAAAATGGACAAAAAAACCGGATATGCTCGCAACATATCCGGGTAAAGGACAGGTTCTCACTCACTTGGAAAACGAATTTCAAACCTTAATCCAATCAAAATTATGAATTTTATTTTGAAGGTCAACATCGACCATCAGGATACGTATATACGTATACGGTCGCTGTTGTTTGACAATTGTGAGAGGAAATCACCTCTGCACAGAATCGTCAAAATTATGAGACTAGCTACATTAATGCTTTTTTTGGCGGTGTTTCAAGTCACGGCCGGTCATCTTGAAGCGCAACAAGTCTCTTTTCAGAAAAAAGACGCGACGCTTTTAGAAGTTCTTCAAGCTATCCGCAAGCAGACAGGGTATTTGTATGTTTGCGATAAGGAGATGATAAAAAATACACATAAGGTCAGCCTAAATCTGAATAAGGTAGATTTTCGGGTAGCTTTGGAAATTGCGTTTCGCAATCAACCGGTGACCTATAGTATTCACGATAAAACGATTATTGTAAGGGAATTACCTTCCAATACCATACCTCAACCAACCAACTCGGTTGCTCCTAGTAAAGTACCAGCCGAAGAAAAGAGTTCGGGTTTCCAGGGTGCTGCGCGAATGGAACAGAAATTATTGGAACGGACTACCCGGCTATGGGATGCCGATATTCAAGTGAGAGGAAAAGTAATTGACGAAAATGGCGATGGCCTGCCCGGGGTTAGTATCTTAATAAAAGGTACACAACGCGGAACCAGTAGCGACGGCTCTGGCAGCTTCGTCTTGAATGTTCCAGACAAAGATGCGGTTCTCATATTTTCTTTCGTAGGCTACGTGAGCCAGGAAATCGCGGTAGGAAACCAAACGGAATTTATCGTTTCTATGCAGTCCGACAAGAAAGTGTTGGAGGAAATAGTCGTCGTGGGATACGGAGTGCAGAAAAAGCAGGATCTGACCGGAGCAGTCGGGTCGGTGAAAGGTGAAGAGGTAGCGGCACGGAGAGCAGTTCAGATCTCCCAGGCTTTGCAAGGCGCCATGGCAGGTGTGACCGTCACTCGCGGAGGAAATGCACCTGGCTCAGGTTCGACCATTCGGATTCGTGGAATCACAACCATCGGTGACAGCAACCCGCTCATCATCGTAGATGGGGTGCCTGTCAACAGTATAAATGACGTCAACCCTAATGATGTGGAGGAAATTTCGGTGCTGAAAGATGCGGCTTCCGCTTCCATTTATGGTAGCCGGGCGGCTGCCGGGGTAATCTTGATTACCACCAAAAGAGCAAAAGAAGGACACTTGTCCCTCGACTACAACGTCAGTGTTGGTATGGAAAAGGCAACCCGCCTACCCAAATACGTGGATGCCATCCGATATATGGAAATGACCAATGAGCTGCGATGGAACGACAACGGAAATACCGGCGGTGAACATCCGATCTATTCGCAAGATCTTATTAATAATTATTTGTCGCTCAATAGGGAAAACCCGGATCTATATCCCATTACCGACTGGGTCGGTTTGATTCTCAATCAAAATGCTCCTCGGCAAAGCCATTTATTAAATGTAACGGGCGGATCAGGTCCTCTAAGGACGAAAGCTTCCATCGGTTACGATAAAGTGGGTGCACTTTACGAGGGCCGTACCTATGATAGGGCGACAATCCGTGTCAATAATGATGTTAAAATCAACGATTACCTCTCAGCGAAAATCGACCTTAACTACCTTCGTTCCCTTTCCGACCAACCTTATATAGATCCCATCTATTACACATTTATTTCGGCGCCCGTGTACGCGGCCACCTGGTCTGACGGGAGAATTGCTGCTGGAAAAACTGGAAATAACATTTACGCGAGTTTGAAAGAAGGAGGTTTTCGAAATGACACCCGTCAAACGCTGGGTGGTCGGCTATCGCTCGATTTCAAACCGATTAAAGATTTGACCCTTACCGGAGTTTTCGCTCCCAATATCATCATGAGCAGTGGTAAGGCTTTCCGGAAGAGAGTGCCTTATTACACTTGGAACGATCCTACTGTTTTCGAAGGGGTTATCGAGTTTAACCTTTCCACCTTGCTGACAGAAAGTAGATCGGAGTATCAACATTATACCACGCAATTCTTGGCCAATTACAACAAAAGCCTGGGGCGGCATTCGATTGGCCTACTTGGGGGTTATGAGAATTTTTATGCTAAAAGTGAGTCTGTTGGCGCTTCGCGGGATCAATATGTGTTGACCTCTTTCCCCTACCTGAACCAAGGACCCTTGGAGTTTAGAAACAACAGTGGAAGTGCCTGGGAAAATGCCTACCGCTCGTATTTCGGACGATTAATGTATAATTTCGATGAAAAATATTACGTGCAAGCCAACATACGACGCGACGGTTCTTCCCGTTTCCATAAAGATCATCGGTGGGGTACTTTCCCCTCAGTGTCTCTGGGGTGGGTGCTCTCTAGAGAATCCTTTATCAACGACACAGGTGCCCTCTCCTTTTTAAAACTGAGAGCATCCTGGGGTAATTTAGGTAACGAAAGAATTGGAAACTATCCTTATCAAGCGACCATATCATTTGGTAACGCCCTCTTCCACAAAGGAGATGCTATTTCTTCCGAATTAACCGCCGCCCAGACGGCTTATGCGATCCAGAATATTTCCTGGGAAAAAACAGAATCCTATGATTTGGGAATCGATGCCAATTTCTTTACCAATCGCCTACAATTAACCGCTGATTACTTTCAAAAAACGACCCGAGATATGTTGTTAGCCCTCGAAATTCCTAGTTTCCTAGGCTTTTCGAACCCCAGTCAGAACGCGGGAATCATGAAAAGTAAGGGATGGGAGTTCCAGGCGGCTTGGCAAGATCAAGTAGGAGAACTCAAATACGGGGTGTCGTTCAACCTTTCCGATATACGCTCCCGTCTCGGTGATCTTGGGGGAACCCAGTTTTTAGGCGATAAAATCAAAAGAGAAGGCAGTGAATTCGACGAATGGTACGGCTATAAAACAGCAGGTTTATT
>JBAYRB010000123.1:0-7302 GCA_041676905.1 Spirosomataceae bacterium | reverse complement strand
AGCTACTTCAGCAACTTTATGGTTCATCGTAAAAACCCGGAGGATAATAACTTTACGCATGTCCTTACTTATCCACTGCCGGTCGACTACACGCTGGTTGACCGGGTTAAAATCCCTCAGCAATACAGCCTGATCACCTCTGATTTTACCGGGGATGGCCTGGATGATATCATGGCCTTGAATATAGGCTTCGATGGCAATTCCTCTATACTGAACAAGGTCACCGTTTTTGAATCAAAAAATGGTGGAAATTCGTTTTCAGAAATTGCCCGAACGACATCACCTGAATACAACCGCATACACCCGAATCATCATTTCTTTTATGCAGGGGATTTCAACGGCGACGGCCTTCCCGAATACCTCACCCTATTAGGAAATAACCAAGGTAATTATCAGGTTTTCCTATGTAATGATTTTCGAAGTTCTCCGGGATGCACGTCCGTTTCCATTCCCGGAGCCTCGCAATATCCGGTATCTTCGTGGGTACATGCCGACCGTATCTCTGTCATCGATTTTAATGGCGACGGTAAACACGACATCATGTTGACTGGAATTGCGGGGACCGAAATATTTACCTTCACCAACACCTATGCTACTTCGATTTATCAAGGCAATTTTCCTAATGCTGACAATTTTTATGTACTAGGGGATTTTAATGGAGACGGAAAAACAGATGTAATCGCCTATGACGATACGTTCTCTACAGTACTCAAAGGCGTCTCTACCGGAAAATCTTTCGAAGTAAACCCCGTTTCCCTGACGGATCATCTACCGAAGAATACCGATACCCCCAAACCCGGTATGTACAAAAACGAAATTATTGTCGGGGACTTCAACGGGGATGGCAAATCAGATCTGTATTACGAATGGCACCGATCTCGAACGTCCAATGGACAGCTTCAACAATTCGTGGGCAACGACGTCTTTTATAGTTCGGGGGACAACTTTTTCTACAAACAGCTTTATTACTGGGATCCCATTCTATTTCAGCCGTCATTCAATTCGCTAGAACCGGTTTCTATTGGACTTACACCTCTCGATATCAATGGAGACGGTAAGACCGATCTAGTATCCTCTACCGGTAACTTTTTGGGCATATGGATTTTTCATGGAGGAGGAAAAGAAAATCTTCTCCACAAAGTCGCCGATGGATTTAAAAAAGTGAGCGAATGGAGCTATAAGAGTTTAGTTTCAGACGAGCAGTTTTACTCCAAAGGCAATCACTCGGTCGATTATCCCCTCAATCTTGTCCAACCTGCCACTTTAATGGTGGAAGAACTAAAAACAGAAAACGGTATTGGAGGATATTTTACCCAAACTTTTAACTATTCGGGATTGATCTATCATCGTATGGGAAAAGGATTTTTAGGGTTTTCCCAAATGACCTCTACCGATATAAACCGGCAGATTCGGAACAAAGTTGAAAATGAACTTAATACTACTTTCTATTTTCTAACGCCACAACGTACTTCTATCTTTTCAACAGCCGACAATGCCTTGCTATCTCAAACTCGGCATACTCCCCACCTTGTACCCGTTAATGCCAAACGTTATTGGCTTAAGCCTGCACAAATACAACAAGACGATGCAAGCTTAGGGGTGACCACAACTTCCGAATTCTGGTACGATTCCCACGCGAATCTGATTAGACAAAAAGTAACACAACCGGGGGTCCAATCCGAAACGACCGAAATGAATTATGGGGTCGCACCATCGGGCATACCCGGTTTACTTACTTCGGCAGAAGTTACGACCCAGCGACATGGGGAGGCAGAATTTCGAACGAAAACCCAGTACACATACAACCATCGAGGGCAAGTAACCTCTAAAACAGAATTTTCGGGTTTACCCAAGGCGATCACTTCTACTTATCAGTATAACAACTTGGGTAACATTACGCAGGTGTCCATCCAAGCTACCGGCATTTCTCCCCGAAGTACCTCCTTCCAATTCGATGAAAAGGGCAGATTCGCTCTTGTCTACAACAACGAGTTATCCCAGAACAGTTATGCTACCTATCACCCCACTACGGGAGCCCTCCTAAGCGTTACCGGGGTCGACGGTTTGACTACAACCTTCGAATATGACAATTGGGGTCGCCTCGTCAAAACAAAGTTCCCGAATGGTGTGATCCGTCAAAGAAGCTGGAGTTGGAACGTGGACGGGCATAAAAGAATGAGATGCTACACAACCACTACCGGAAAACCCGCAAACAAGACTTTCTATGACGTATTAGGCCGTGAAATTAGCATTGAAACCGAAGGGTTTGATGGACAGTGGATTGTACAAAATAGTAGTTACGACTCGAAAGGGAATCTGCACCAAGTTTCAGACCCTCGGGTCGGTAACGAACCTCTCCAAATGACAACCCGAATGTACGACCACTTGAACCGCTTGACTCAAACTGAACACCCTGTATTTGGCATAACTCAGTTCGGCTACCACTATGCAAACGGCCAATTAACGATTGCAACGACAAGTCCCACAGGCACCCGGTCGGTTACAAAAGATGCTAGTGGAAAGGTCGTTAGAGCCGAAGATACGGGTGGAAGTCTACACTATACGTATTATAGCCATGGCGGTGTAAAATCGGTTGTGTTCCATCCAAACGGAGCATCAGCTGTTCAATTGAACTATAGTACCTACGACCCTTACGGTAGGCAGATTTCTTTTACGGATTTAAATGCCGGAACGACAGAATATGAATATAATGCACTGGGCGAACTGATCTGGCAAAAAACAGCCTCCGGAGATGAGACCACCTTCCAATATAATTTGTTGGGGCAAATTACGACCAGAACAGGTGAAGAAGGCACGACGCACTATCACTATGGAACTCGTAACGAAAATGGAGAGCTAGTCAACCATATTAAAAGCATAGATGGTTTCGCTGGAAATAAGACCACCTACGCTTACAATTCATGGGGCCAACTCACCCAAATTGTCGAAGATAACGGGGGGCAGTTTACCACTCATTATACATACAACGCTTCGGGCGATATTAACCGAATTTCCTACCCCTCCGGCCTCATATTGCACCAGGTTTATAATCAACGTGGTTATCTCGACGAGATTAACTACGGTTCGGATCATTTACCCATTTACAAAACCTTGTCAACCAATGGCAAAGGGCAGATTACCGCCTTTCGTCGTAGTGGCTCCCCCTTTCAATCAACTATCTCGTATACCAACGGGTACCCTACCGCGTATGTAACCCCGGGCATACAAGATTATCATTTATCTTGGGATTACCCTAAGGGACTACTTACAAGTCGCACAGACAGTCGGGCAGGGATAAATAAGGTCGAAACCTTTTCCTACGATATGCTCCACCGCTTAACGGCGACACAAATTTCAGGTGGCCCCACGGTTGGAGCCACTTATGATCCAAATGGAAATTTGATCAAAAAAACGGATGTTGGTGATTTCCACTACGACCCTCAGAAAAGACATGCGTTGATCCAAGTCAACAACTTAGCGACGACCTCAATTTCACCCCATCATCAGAACATCAGCTATACTCCATTTTTGCAACCCGAAAATATTACGGAAAAAAGTGCAAATGGCGAAAATTTCACACTGTCTTACACCTATGGTGCCGCCTACAATCGTATTAAAAGTGAACTAAAACGCGACCACGTCGTCGTAAACCAGCGGTACTACTACGAAGGTGGATTTGAACGCGAAATTAGCTCCGGCGCCGAAAAGTTTATACACTATATCCAAGCCCCTACCGGAGTGATAGCAATGATCGTCAGTGAAAATGGAACCCACTCCCTCTATCCCGTTTACACCGACCATTTAGGCTCCATCTTAACCGTTACTGATTCTGAAGGCAATAGTATAGCCGACCAAAGTTTCGATGCTTGGGGTCGACGAAGAGATGCGCATACCTGGCAACCTCTACCCCCGACACAAGTTCCTGACTTGCCCCAATGGCTCTATCGGGGCTACACAGGGCACGAACACTTGGACGCTTTTGGGCTAATCAACATGAATGGTCGAACCTACGACCCCGTAATGGGTCGGATGTTGAGTGTTGACAATTACGTACCCGATGGCTTCGACTCGCAGGATTACAATCGATATACCTACGCGCGTAACAATCCATTATCCTATACCGATCCCGATGGTGAATTCTGGCATCTGGTCATTGGAGGTGGTATTGGAGGCGTACTCAATTTAGGGGTTCAAGCGGCATTGGGGAATGTCCATACGTTTAAAGACGGACTTTTCGCCTTCGGACATGGCTTTTTAAAAGGGGGAATGGCAGCGATAGGCTGTGGTGGTTGCGGATTTGGTATGCTGTTGGCAGGATCAGCAACGGCTGTGAGTAACGCCTATATTCCGTCATTCACCCTGGGTTTGGGAGACACAGGCTTACTGTTGTCGATCAGCCCTTCATTTACTTTTGGTTCAACAGGCATACTGTTGGGAGGTAATGTCGGGCTCTATTATACATCTGAAGAGCTTACCTTGGGCGCCAATTTCGGTATTGGCTATTACCTAAAAGATCACATTACACACCAGTCAGGTTGGGCTAAATCCTTGGGAGGAGGTGCCGTAGTCGGTGGCAACGATTTTAGAATAGGATTGTTCTCCAATCGATTCTTCGGTCGAGGTCTCGATCAAACAACAGCCACCACTTATCTCGAATCGAATGGCTGGTCTCTCGCCTACGAAAATGATTATATGTTTGGACTAAAAATTGCAGATGGAGGCGACAAATTCCGTACTGCCGCCGTTCGTGCCTCCAAAAATGGATTCAGTATTGGCTTAAATCTGTTCACGGGCGACCCGGATGCAAAGGACCCCCAAAGTCTCATAAATCGCCCATTTAAAAAAATTAATGAACATGAAATTTACCACACAGAATATGGTAGCTCACCAAACAGCTTTCGATTAGGTGCTATGTATTTGGGTAAAGATGGGTATCGAGTGGGTTGGAACAGTGAGAAAATTCGACACATTTTCCAAAATCGATTTGCGCATGACATCATTACCAGAGGGAAGGCAAAATGGTTTGAAATTCTCCCTGGTTATAATAGCCCCTACGTAAACTATCAATCTTTCAATCGATTCACTGCATGGAACTTTTAGGTAATTAAAAGACTGAAATTACTCGGAGCGCCAATTATCGAAAAATAGCATGTGGCACGACAGTGTCCTCAGCAAAGATGCGGAAAATTTCAGCTACCCGGCTGATTATCAGGCAAAGCCCGATCTTTTTCAATGTTGAACAGCCAAATTATTACGTCGTCGCTATCTTAAATCATGAAATATATTGCCGATATTCAAACCACAATCTCATCTCTTTAATCTTAACCATCCTATTCTATACCTGATTTTTAATATGAATGCACGAGTTTCTTTCTACCTATCAGGCTTCTGCGGGCTCCTGCTGGCATCTTGTGTAGATCAAAAGCTTACCTTAAGCCGAAATAATACCGGGACTTCACCACTTAGACTGGACGGATTTTATTATAGCCAATACCTCGGTGACTCTACTAGCTATAATATTATTTTTTTATACCAAGATGGTATCCTTTTCCAATGTGGGTGGCCTTCGGAAGCAGAATTTGCCAATCTAGAGGAATATTTTGCCAGCGAAATTCCCTTCCGTAAAAAGGAAAAGACGAGTTGGGGATTGTACGAAATTCAAGGTAATTCTATCGTTCTGGAAGGCTGGAATACTTCCGTAGGAGGTGGATTGCCTCGTTTCCGAATGGAAGGATATATTCCGAATGATACGACCATTATCTTGACCCGCTATACGAGTTACGAAAATAGAAAGCCCAAGTCGAGAGCGATTGAATCAGGTCGTTTGCAATTTCATGCCTACAGTCCTAAACCGGATAGTGCCAACAACTTCATTCCAAATTAAGGTCCAAAATTAGATTAACCCATGCGTAAGATCATCTTCCTTTGCATTGGCCTTTTAAGTATAACATCCTGTGTTGACCAGAAATTGAGCCTTAGTCGCACCTCCAATACAACGTCCAAAATACGATTGGACGGGTTTTATTATAGTCGTCATGAGGGCGACAAACCAAGTTATGGGATATCTTTTTTCTACCAAGATGGTACTGTTTTTCATGCCGGTATTGCCTCCGAGGAAGATTTCAAGGATATCGGCCAATTCATTGCCGAACATGAAAATTTCCGAAGAAACACGAAGGAGAGCTGGGGTTTATACCAAATTTCGGGTAATCGATTTATAATGGAAGGTTGGAATTCATCGGTTGGAGGAGGTTTGCCCCGATATCGTAAGGAAGGCCTCATTTTGAATGACTCGACCATTCTCTTGACCGAGTATCGAGGCTACGAAAACAAATCTCCAAAAATAGAGACCATAGAGTCAGGGTATCTTTATTTCCGTCCCCACCTACCCAAACCCGATAGCACTAATCATTTTATTCCGCACAACTAAAGCTATTTTTCACCATTAAGAAATTGTCGACAGGAGCCAACCCAAAATAAACCGTCCCACCAAAACCTTAATGTACCTGTGCCAGCAGGCTTCATACCTTCATGGTAAAAAACATTTCCTTTTTGGTTCACCATGAAGGAGTTAAGGGTCATGAAGGGTATGGTTTTATGTAGATCGCTAAATACAGCGTAGCTATCGCGCTAGCCCCCACCAAAACCTTAATGTACCTGCGCCAGCAGGCTTCATACCTTCATGGTAAGAAAAAATATTCTACTTGGTTCACCATGAAGGAGATAAGGGGCATGAAGGGTATGGTTTTATGTAGATCGCTAAACACAGCGTAGCTATCGCAATAGCCCCCACCAAAAAACCTTCATGTCCCTGCGCCAGCAGGCTTCATACCTTCATGGTAAAAAATATATACTTTTTGGTTTACCATGAAGGAGATAAGAGACATGAAGGGTATGGTTTTATGTAAATCGCTAAGCACAGCGTAGTTACTGCGCTAGAAAACACTCCCCAAAACCTTAATGTCCCTGCGCCAGCAGGTTTCATACCTTCATGGTAAAAAACATTTCCTTTTTGGTTCACCATGAAGGAGATAAGGGACATGAAGGAGATGGTTTTTATGTAGATCGCTAAACACAGCGTAGCTATCGCAATAGAAAATACCACCAAAAGACCTTCATGTCCCTGCGCTAGCAGGCTTCATGCCTTCATGGTAAAAAACATTTCCTTTTTGGTTCACCATGAAGGAGTTAAGGGTCATGAAGAATATGGTTTTATGTAAATCGCTAAGCACAGCGTAGTTACTGCGCTAGAAAACACTCCCCAAAACCTTAATGTCCCTGCGCCAGCAGGCTTCATACCTT
>JBAYRB010000122.1:0-7313 GCA_041676905.1 Spirosomataceae bacterium | reverse complement strand
GGGACAGTAGGCACAGGAAGTGTCATGCAGGGCACTAAGATTCGTTTTTCGGAATACCAGGCCGCCGTGGGCTTAGCTATGCTAAAGCGCCTCGACGCCGAAACAACCACGCGAAACGAAAACGCAGCGTATCTAACAAAATTGGTAGCGGATATCCCGGGCATAATTCCGCAGAAAATGTATCCAGATACGACCCGAGGTGCCTACCATCTTTACGGATTCCGTTTTAAAGCAAATGACTTTAAAGGGTTGAGTCGAAATGACTTCCTAAAAGCTTTACGTGCCGAAGGCGTACCCTGTTCAAGTGGTTATACACCGCTCAACACGCAGCCTTTCCTTGCCAGTACATTCGAAACACCAACCTATCGAAAAATCTATTCTAAAAAAGATTTAAACATCGAAACGTATAATAAAAACAATCGATGCCCTGAGAATGACCTACTTTGCGAAGAGGCAGTTTGGTTTACCCAAAACATGTTACTCGCCGAGAAAAGCGATATGGAATACATAGCAGCAGCCATTCGTAAGACGTACCAAAACGCGGATAAACTCAAAGCTTCCCTTCGATAATGCGTATCATTTCTACCCTTATATCAACCTTTTTTTGTTCTAGCCTGCTCTTTGCACAAACAGGCTGGAAGGCAGGTACAGCACGAGCAATCATCACCCCCAAGGAATCCATGTGGATGGCGGGTTATGGGGGCAGAACCAAGCCGGCTGAGGGTAAAATGCATGAGCTGTGGGCAAAAGCCTTAGCCATCGAAGACGAACAAGGGAATAAAGCATTATTAATCACGACCGATATACTTGGATTTTCGAAGGAAGTTGCTGACAATGTCCGAAAAGAATTACAGCGTCAACACAACCTTGCACCTGCCCAGGTTCTTCTAAGTAGTTCTCATACCCATTCAGGACCGGTTTTGAGCAATGCCCTGGTCGATATTTATCCCCTTACACCAGAGGAAACCTCAAAAATTGAACGCTATACGGCTCAATTTCAACAAGAAATCATCAAAATTAGTAACGAAGCTTTACGCAATTTAAAACCAGCCCAAGTGTTTACCGGTTCGGGTATAGCCCGTTTCCAAGTGAACCGACGCAATAATGTAGAAGCTCAAATTACGGAGGTCTTCGAACTTAAAGGCCCAAATGATCATTCGGTCCCGGTACTGAAAGTCACCGGTTCCGATAATCAGCCCATTGCCATCGTATTTGGCTACGCCTGTCATCCCACGGTTTTGTCGGGTTATGAATGGTCTGGCGATTACCCCGGTTTCACCCAAATCGAATTGGAAAAAAGATACCCGGGTGCGACCGCCATGTTTTTTCAAGGGGCTGCCGGCGACCTAAACCCTTTACCTCGACGTACGCGTGGAATTGCCGAACAATACGGACACGACTTAGCCAATGCAGTAACCCGGGTGCTGGAAGAGCCGATGAAACCGCTCTCTGCCAAGCTCGAAACTGCTTACTACGAAATTAATTTAGGCTTGTTACCAGGACCTGCTGCCCAGGAGCTTGAAAAAATGATTTCCACGCAATCGGGCTATATTAAAAGATGGGCAGAGCGGATGCTTGCCAACCAGAAAGCCGGAAAAAACTATATCACGACCTATCCTTATCCGGTCCAGGTTTGGAAGATCGGTGAACAACCTTTGGTCAGCTTAGGCGGGGAGGTAACCATCGAGTATACCTTGAAAATCAAAAATATGTTGGGTAACAACGTCTTTGTCAGTGCCTATAACAACGACGTGATGGCCTATATTCCATCCCTGACCGTTTGGCGTGAAGGGGGTTATGAGGGTGATACTTCCCAAAAAGTATACGGTATGCCCGCTAAATGGGAACCTTCGTTGGAAGCCGAGATTCTGTTGAAAGTATATGAATTGAGTAAAAAGGTTGGTATAGCAACCCCTTGACGATGGCGATTATCGCAAAACGATATGATTCAGGTTTTCCGTCGGCAGACGATACGTTTAATTCGTTATCGACTACCCGTGACGGTAAGCTCTTTTATATACTCACGTCAAAACAATTGGACCGTGGGGGACAGATGTATGTTTTCGATCCCCAAACCGAAAGTATTCAATGGATTGGCGATTTGACCGAGCTATGCGGGGAGGAATTGGGCAAAGCCATCCCTCAAGGAAAAAGTCATGTACGCTTTTTTGAGGCTGACAACAAGCTTTACTTCGCCACGCATACTGGTTATTATCAGTTGATAGATGGGATGTTTCGCATGCCTGTTTCAGCGCCGGAAGGCTACGCTCTTTATCCGGGTGGGCATATCCTTTCGTATGATCTGAATACCGGGGTTTCGGAGTCTTTGGCCAGAATACCGAATCAAGAAGGCGTACTGTCGATGACCATGGACCTACAGCGCCGGCAGATCTATGTGATAACCTGGCCATCGGGTCAATTTATTCACTATGATGTAAATAATCGTAGCCTGAAAAATCTAGGAAAGATTTCCCATAACGGAGAAGCCGGTGCACCCGGTGAAGATTTTCGGGTCTTGTGCCGGTCCCTGGTGGTTGATCCTCGTACGGGGTGGGTTTACTTTTCGATAGCCGATGGAGATATATTGGGCTATCACCCTGATAATGATGCGATTACCCCTTTGGAAGGTGTGGATCTACGCTTAGATTATTTTGGGCAATATGACCCTACCCGCCCGGGAAGCATGGGGTACAATTGGCGGAAAATTTGCTGGCACGAAAAAGAGAATGTCGCGTATGGTGTTCATGGACGATCGGGTTATCTATTCCGCTTCGATCCTTCACAGAAAAAAATAGACCTTGTGGAACGTATTACCTCCCAACCTTCCCGAAGAATGGGTATGTTCGATCAGTTTGGTTACGGTTATTTGGGCTTTATACTAGGCCCCGATCAGGAAACGATTTATTACCTCACGGGTGGTCCTAGGCTTTCAGTGGGAAAACACCTGTATGACGCTGCTCATAAAAATAAAGGAGCGGCACACGGTTTGGAAAATCTGCACTTAATTACTTTTCACCTGCCTTCGGGTACGTACACGGACCATGGCTATATTGTTTTTGATGATGGTACGGTGCCTACGCAGGTCAATTCCATAGCCATTGGTAAAGACCGTCGGATTTATGCTTTGGCCCGATTTGGACAGGAAGGTCAGACCTGTATGGACCTGATAAGCCTCCCGATGCCAGACCAAAGGAAACCATAAAAAGCTTGCTTGAGAAACCATTAAAAAACCACTAAATGTCGGAAACCATGAAGAAAATTCCTGATGAAATACTTTGGCAAAGGTACCGTGATGCGGACCAGGAGGCCTTCACAGAACTGTCGCGACGTTACTATCGCAAACTCCTTCACTATGGATTGAAATTTACGCCCAATGTTCAGCTGGTGGAAGATGCCATTCAGGAACTCTACATTCATCTTTGGTTATACCGAAATACCATTAACCAAACCGATTATGTGAAGTATTACCTGATGAAAGCCTTCCGGCATCAACTTTTCAAAATGTTCAGGAAGCTCAAAGCTACTACCGACATTAGTGAAGTAAGCGAATTTGCATTTTTCGAATACTCCATCGAAGATAATTTCATTGAATTGGAATCGGAGCAAATCGTCAATTATCAAGTGCAGCAATTGATTGCTTCGCTGTCACCCCGCCAGCAAGAAGTCATATATTTACGTTTTTTTCATAATTTAGGGGTCGAAGAAATTGCGTCACAACTTTGCATAAACCCGCAATCAGTCAGTAATATAATACAGCGGGCTTTTCACAAGGTTCGGGAAATGTGGCCTCAAAATCCGGTGGTCACCTATGCATCATAAAAAATTCAGTTTGAATGAGTAAAAAAATACAAGGTATTGGTATCATCGGTACCGGACTTATTGCCGATTTTCATGCTAAAGCCATTCAACAAATTCCCCATGCCCGATTGATAGGTGCTTATAACCGTAATGTTGCCCGGGCTAAGGATTTTGCGGAACGATTTCAATGCCAGGTCTTTGAAACACTCGAAGAGATGGTAAATAATCCAGCCATTGATCTGGTGTGCATATGTACGGCATCCGGTGCCCATTTAGAAGGTGGGTTAGCGGCTATTCGTGCTGGGAAACATTGTTTGATCGAAAAGCCATTGGAAATAACGGTCGAACGCTGCAATCAGCTTATTCAGGCTGCGAAAGACCATCAGGTACATTTGGGTGTAATATTTCCCTCCCGCTTTCATGAAGTTAACCAAACTGTAAAAAAGGCTATTGAACAAGGCCGCATGGGTGAACCGGTAATTGGAAATGCCTATGTTAAATGGAATCGAAGCCAGGCTTATTATGAATCCGCTGCCTGGCGCGGAACATGGGCATTGGATGGAGGAGGTGCTCTGATGAACCAGGGAATTCACTCCGTGGATCTGCTCCAATGGTTTATGGGACCTGTTAAAACCGTACATGCTTTTGCCGCTAATCGCCGACATAAAAACATTGAAGTGGAAGACACTATCGTGGCGGCAATCCAGTTTGAAAGTGGAGCCCTAGGCACGATCGAATGCTCCACAGCCACCTACCCCGGATCCTTCAAACGTATGGAAGTAATTGGCACAGAAGGTACGGCCATCGTTGAAGAAAATGATCTACTGACTTGGGAGTTTCAGCAATCTGCTGAAAATGACGACGAAATCCGGGAACGATTTGGAGGTAAACAACTGTCAAAAGGAGGGGTCTCCGACCCTGCAGCCATCAGTTTTATAGGTCATCAAAAACAAATCGAGGACTTTATAGCGTCAATCGAAGGTGAGAAGGACCCACTGGTAAACGGTGAAGAAGGCTTAAAGTCGGTGGCAATCATTGAAGCCATTTATGAAAGTGCTCGCACAGGAAAGACCGTGACCTTAATGAATGACTAAACAGCCCCGGTTACCGATCCGAATTATTTGTAAACGGCTCCTGATCTTACCGGCTGTTATAGGTATTATGTTATTTTTCCCTAGCGTGACAAAGGCTATGGCTCCCGTTCCGTCGAAAGCTACCTCGCCTTGGAAAATTGGATTGGGGCGTAAAGTCATAACCCCGGAAACAGATGTATGGCTCGCTGGTTACGGAACGCGTCGAGAACCGGAAGGTAAGCTTCACGATCTTTGGGTAAAGGTGATGGTGTTGGAAGATGCGGCCGGACGGAAACGTATATTAGCCACCACCGACCACCAGGGAATGTCTAAGACCATTTCAGAAAGGTTATTTCGCAAGGTCAAGTCAAAATTCGGGGTAGAACGGGCTGACTTTATGCTGACTTTTTCGCATACGCATACCGGGCCTCGTTTGGAAGACGATTTGGTCGATTATTATCCTGTCGATTCGGTCCAAACGGAACGGGTGCTCGAATATACCCATTGGATGGAGGATCGTATCATAGAGGCGATCGATGAGGCTTGGCATCGACGCCAACCCGCCTATTTATCCAAAGGCGAAGGCTTATGTACTTTTGCTGTGAATCGACGGGAAAATAAGGAAATAGAAGTTCCCCAAATGCTGGCGCAAGGATTTCCATTGAAGGGCCCTGTTGACCATTCCGTACCGGTATTGGCCGTAAAAAATGAGCATGGAGAGCTAGTGGCGGTGCTTTTTGGTTATGCCTGTCATCCCACTACCCTATCCATTAACTATTGGTCGGGCGATTATCCGGGTTTTGCTCAACTGAATCTGGAACAAAGGTATCCTGGTATCCAGGCTATGTTTTTCAATACTTGTGGGGGTGACCAAAATCCTTTGCCGCGGAGAACGATCGAACTTTGTCAAAAATATGGACAAATGCTTTCCGATGCGGTCGTCGAAGCGCTGGATAAGCCGCTGATCAATTTACCCCCGACCTTGGCAACGGCCTTTGAATATGTGCACTTACCCTATGAAGAAGTGGTCACGCGTGAGCAACTGGAACCAATTGCACGTAGTGAGCGACCGATTCAAGCACGTTGGGCTTCACGAATGATAAGGAAATTAGATAAAGGTGAGGTTTTTAGTGCTTTTTACGAGTATCCCGTACAGGTATGGAAGTTTGGTGAAGGCCTTCAAATAATTGGATTGGGTGGGGAAGCCGTAGTCGATTATGCACTTCGATTCAAAGCAGCCTTTCCGAATACTTGGGTAAGCGGATATACGCATGAAATGGCAGCCTATATCCCCTCCAGGCGGGTATGGGAGGAAGGTGGATATGAAGGGGGACCTCATTTGGACGAATACGGCCGGCCGGCATGGCGCTGGTCCGGTGAGGTGGAAGACCTTATAGCAGGATCTGTAATGAAATTGAGGCAGTCCCTACAGAAAAACGAATAGTTATTTTTACTAACTCGTCTGAGTATAACAACCCTACCCTACGTATTATTCTACTGAAACTAAGATTTAACCGATCCTTTTCCCTTAATGAAACCGGACCAATGTTGGATCGCCGTGAATTTCTAATCAAAAGTTCTGCAGCATGTACCGCACTCATGCTGGGTGAATTGCCCTTTTCGGACGATGAAAAAATCATTGATATTCATCAGCATACCGACTATGCGGGGCGAAGTCATGCGGATTTGGTCAAGCACCAACGTAAGATGGGAGTAACCCAAACCCTATTATTGCCGGCTGGTACACCGTCATTCGGGGCTTCTACGCATTTTGGTAAGTCGAATGGGTTGCAGGTAAATAGTTCCGGGAACGATGTTTGTTTTGAACTGGCTCAACAATACCCCGGAGAATTTTATTTCGGAGCTAATGAGGTACCGGACCTTGAAGACGCAGACAAAGAAATTGAAAAGTACCTTAAAAAAGGGGCCAAAATCATTGGTGAATTGAAGTTTGGGGTGTCGGTAGATAGTAAGCCAATGCGTCGGATTTACAAATTAGCGGAAGAATATGATGTTCCCGTCTTACTACATTGGCAATTCGGTATGTATTCCTATGGTTATGAGGAATTTCATAAGGTATTGAAAAAGTTTCCGAGGGTCAATTTCATAGGCCATGCCCAATCTTGGTGGGCTAATATTGATCGGGATCACAAGGATCAGTCCGTATTGTATCCTAAAGGCAAGGTAACGCCTGGAGGATTGACCGATCGGCTATTAAGTGATTACCCGAACATGTTTGCCGATATGTCGGCCGGGTCAGGATTAAATGCTTTGATCCGAGACGAAGAGCATGCCCGTGGTTTTCTTGAACGCCATCAAGATAAGATCCTTTACGGTAGCGATTGTAATGACCATGACGGTGCAGGACAGGGCTGTTCGGGTAGTCAAACCATCGCTAAGATTAGGGAACTTGCTGGTAGCCCTATAATTGCCCGAAAAATC
>JBAYRB010000121.1:0-7337 GCA_041676905.1 Spirosomataceae bacterium | reverse complement strand
GTATTTTCAGCGCGATAGCTATGCTGTGCTTAGCGATCTACATAACACCATACCCTTCATGACCCTTAATTCCTTCATGGTGAACCAAAAAGGAAATGGTTTTTACCATGAAGGCATGAAGCCTGCTAACGCAGGTGCATTAAGGTTTTTTGGTGGTATTTTCTAGCGCGATAGCTACGCAATTTTAAGCGAGCTACTTAAAACCATACCCTTCATGTGTCTTATCTCCTTCATGGTGAAACAAATAGGATATATTTTTTTACCATGAAGGCATGAAGCCTGCTAGCGCAGGTGCATTAAGGTTTTGATGGTATTTTCAGCGCGATAGCTACGCTGTGCTTAGCGATCTACATAAAACCATACCCTTCATGACCCTTAATTCCTTCATGGTGAACCAAAAAGGAAATGGTTTTTACCATGAAGGCATGAAGCCTGCTGGCACAGGGGCATTAAGGTTTTTTGGTGGTATTTTCAGCGCGATAGCTATGCTGTGCTTAGCGATCTACATAACACCATACCCTTCATGTGTCTTATCTCCTTCATGGTGAAACAGCAAAACTTAATTTTTACGATCAGGCGTCTATCGATTTACTTGGAGAGAAACAAGGATTAAAAATTACCAACTCTAAAAATTGTTCCAAAAAGTAATAATCCTTCAATTTTTGAGCTCCACTTCGTTTCTCTGCGCAAAAAATTATCCTTTCCGGTTAGTTAATTATTAACATGCTGAACATAAGTGCTTTATGGAATTGCTTTTAACAATGTTAGATTAATTATCAATGTAATATTTTAATGTTTTAATGATTTTACTCTCCTGGAGAGGGCGTTTTTGAAGTGAAATGCTCTTAAAACCAGAAAAAGTGAGAGCGAGAGGAATATCCTTTAAAAGATCGATTTCTTCTTGTTTACGGGTTAAACAAATCCCTTTTTCGCTTAAGCGCTTGCCTAAATATTCTTGCTCGCTTTGCCCTGGAGTAGGGATCAATAAGGCGTTTTTCTCTAACACTGTTAGATCCATTAGGGTGGAATAGCCGCTTCGACAGATGACTAACTCCGCCTCCCGAAGGGTGGGAGCTAGAGCCGCACCTGCCAAATACGAATGATAAGTAATATGGTCAGGAAGCCCTTGAGGGATCGACCCGCCAACCTTGCCGCCAACAACAACGAATCGAAAATCTGTTAAAAGTACGGCTTGCCTAAGCAACTTTTCTTCTAAAAGCGTCCGTAATGGTTCGGGTCCAGATAATAGAATTAGAATTAGGTTCGGTACCACCCGGCCTGGCTGAAACCCAAATTGGGATAACCAGCCAATGTAGTCGCTGTGAGATGGCAAAACGTCGGGATGGGATAATTTCCCTCCCAGATTATTTTCTCCCTCTTCGTCCACAATCCAACAGGCTGCAAATTGGCCAATAAAGCGATAGTGTATATTTCTCAACCAACGATCCATTAATTTACCCATACCGGTGATTACTTCTAACTGGTGGGTCAGTATAACCGAAGGGATTTTTGTCGAGTAAAGACCGTAACGGTTATCAGAAATGATAAAATCATATGTACCCTTTTCAACTTGCCGATCCAACCAACGTTTTTCCCGGTAAATCGCAAGCAATATTTTCGGAATTTGAATGACGATTCGGAGTGTAAAAAACCAGCGTCGTTTACTATAACGAATGCGATAACCCCGTAAGGATACTATAGGAACTTCGGGGAAATTGTCTTTGATCAGTTGAGCTATGGGACCTTCAGCAGCCACGGTAACCTTCATTCCCTTTTCGCGTAGGGCTCGAATTAGGGGGATACAGCGCGTAGCATGTCCTAGTCCCCAATCCAGCGGTGCGATCAATATATGAGGTTTTTTGTCCGATTTTAATTCAGTGGTCAATTCAAATACAATTAATGAGCGCTAGGTTACTTTAAACCCATGTTTAAAAATAAAGCTTTAATGTCCATTTCTGCTTTAAATTTTCAAAGCTATTTCTAAATTGCAAAAAAACGCTTCCATGGAAATAAATTGGTTACCCAGCGATTTAGCAGATGATTTGGTTAGACTAGATCCTATGCTAGATACAGACTTTGAGCGAATATATGCTGTTGCTTCTGATCCCTTGATTTGGGAATTGCATCCGGATAAGGAACGATACAAGCGAGAAGTTTTCTGGAAATTTTTTGAAGCCGGGAAAGGAAAAGGATATCTCATTATCGATCAGCAAAGCCAAACCGTGGCCGGCTCAACACGTTTTTATAACTACGATCCAGGCGACCATTCAGTGGCTATAGGGTTCACGTTTTTAGCCCGTAAATTTTGGGGAGGCCAGTATAACCGGTCTGTCAAGAAGTTAATGCTGGACTATGCATTTCAGTATGTTGATAAAGTGTACTTTCATATCGGTCCGGATAATATTCGCTCTATTAAAGCTACATCCAAATTGGGGGCAAAATACGATTGTATGGTAGATTTTGATCGCTTTGGAACGATAGAACCCCACCTACAATACACACTATCTAAAGAAGATTACTATAACCAAGCAAAAGAAGCGTCCCACTACTAAAGCCATCTTAAAAACAAAACCGGAAAGCTTTGCTCACCGGTTTGAAGGTTTAAAACGACTAGAGCTTAGACTAATCTTCATTTTTCGGCATCCTCGGATCGTATTTCTACCCTTTTTGTGACTCCGTCGTTATTCTGTACAACACTCACGAAAAGTACTTTAGGGTCGGCGTCTTTTAGTTTAATTTGCCCGACAAATTCACCCTGAAAATTCTTGAGGGTCTTTTTACCAAGTTCTCGACCCTGTGTGTCCGTTGCTTTAATTACGACATCTCCATTTTCATTTGTATTAAAACGGATATTCAAGTGGCCGTCGTAAGGTTGATTGGGTTGTATGCTCACCGCTCTAACGGTTTTGGAAGACAGGGGAGCTCCCAGATCTCCGGCGATCGATCTCAATTTAACGACGCGATTAGGCCAATCCAACTGGAACGCTGCGACTCGATTTTCTCGATCCGCCATCAATTCCCTCATACTTGTTTCCAGTCTTTTTGTTGAGCGGAGCGTGGTGGTATCCAGTTGTTTCTGAAACCGCTCCAAATCACGTTGAAGACGATCCATGTCCTGTTGTAAACGTTCGAAATCCAAAAAGCGCTCCGGAATCTGTTCCCATTCCGAAAACGGAGGCACAAAGGTCGATCGATCCCATTTACGAATGACGGTTTTCGGCGGTCTACTATTTTCAACGACGCCTTCCTCCAGGGTAATTGAAATACGACGCCCCTTCGACTTCCCGTCTTTCGACAACGAATTTAGCAAACTATCTAAATGCAAACGTTGTTCTTCAGGTGAAGAGAAACCAACGTGGTAACTATGTTCTTCTACCTTGGTTTCATTGTTCTTTTCTTCAATAATTTGAATAGAAACGCGGGTAGAATCAGCACTCACTTGTGCAATAGCGGGTATCCAGGTCAACAATAGACTGATTAAAAGGATCAAGTAGTTCATAAAATATTGTAGTTGTATTAGTTAACTCTTTGTCTCTTAGCGACTAATGATATTTACGTAGCCTGTTAAAGTATGTTAAAAACCTATCCATACCGTTCAAGGGCGTTAAATTTGTATGACTAGCTTATACCCCAAAGACGCCCTAGAACAAAAAGGGTTGCATGAGGATTAAAAATGACACCAAGAAAAATTAAAGCCATAGTGATTTTTATGTGCCTCTCCTTGATTGGACTCGTAACCTTTCAATGGTATTGGATCCGGGAGGCATTAGCCATACAAAACGATCGCTTCAATGACAAAGTGGCTGAAGCGGTGCAAAACGTTGCTCACAAACTCGAAAAACAAGAGATTGTTTATTTACTACAGCGTCGTAGAGAGGACGAAATTCAGAAAGAACGGTTACGCCAAATGAGTATTCTTGCGCGTAAAAAGAATCAACCCAACCCCTCCAACGAAGCGACACAATCTCCGAACGAACGAGGTAGGGTCGTAGATCGTAGAAATGTGATTGAAGAGGGAATTCCTTTGCCTCATCGAAATCGAGGATTACAGTCTGACGCCTTAGTCCCGTCTTTTCATCATTTTATTGAAAGAGAGCAGCAATTCATCGAGGAGTTTTTCAAAGCGCGTCAAATGGGTATTGCGGGTATAGAAGACTTTATGCTTCGGCGTATGCAGGAGCAAATTCTCTTAGGTGATTTGCTGGAAAATTCATTAGGTCAGGTTAGGGAGGAAGTAAGTAGGGCTGAAAATCAGCCGCAAAAAAAGACGCCGGTTCGTCGAGAAGCACTTCAGAGAAGGGTTAATTCCGACCAATCCCCACCCATTCCGAAGTCCACCCAAGCTGAAGAACTCCTTCGTGAAGTGATTGAAGAAATTGTCTATACAAAAAGGCCAATTCACGAAAGGGTAAATCGATTTTTATTGGATTCCCTGTTGAAAAACGAGTTTATTCAAAATGGGATAGAGTTGCCCTTTTCATTTGCTGTGCGTCCGGTTAACCATCCGCATATGTTATTCAGTACAGCCGATATACGGCCTTATGATTGGGAACGAAAAGCTCATAAGGCGATATTGTTTCCCGGTTCGGGACCTGAATCAGGTGGTTTACTATACGTCTATTTCCCGGGTAAACGCCAATATGTTCTTGAAAAAACAGCGGCTATCATGACCGGCTCGGCGATTTTAGTCATCGTCCTAATGGTGTGCTTTTACTTGGCTGTGACCACCATTCTCAAACAAAAGAAATTATCGGACATAAAGAACGACTTTATCAATAACATGACCCATGAGTTAAAAACACCCATTTCTACCATAGGGCTAGCGGTGGACATGGCTGCGGAAAAAGCGCAACTTGTGGGAAACCCCGACATCACCCGTTACATGGACATTATCGGTACCGAAAATAAACGACTGGGGGATCAAGTGGAAAGGGTGCTGCGTATGGCGCAAATGGATCGAGGAAACCTCGAATTAAAAAGGGATCCGGTAAATGTGCACGATTTGATTGAAAAAGCGCTTAATAGTTTATATGTACAGATCGAGTCGCGAAATGGAGAACTTTTACTGGATTACTTAGCCGACCATGAGACGGTTACAGGTGATCCGGTGCATCTAACCAATGTGATTTATAATCTCGTGGACAATGCAATTAAATACTCCTCTGATCAACCTCACATTGAAATTAAGACTCAGAACGAAGATCAGGGCGTAGTGATTACCGTTACCGACCGAGGTATCGGATTGAATAAAGACCAGATTAGCCGTATCTTTGAGCGATTTTACAGGGTTCCGACCGGCAACCTACACGATGTAAAAGGCTTTGGACTCGGTTTAAGCTACGTGAAAGAAATCGTTGAAGCCCATGGAGGAAAAATCTCCGTAAAAAGCCAAAAAGGGGTTGGTTCGTCCTTTAGCGTATGGCTCCCTTTTACGCAGGAACATACGCTTTTACAGAAGTCGGTTTCTCGTCCGTCGTAAAGTCCGAAATTCGTTGCTAACAAAATCTATATCATGCCATTGATGAAGAAAATACTCCTAGTCGAAGACGACACCAATCTAGGTGCTTTACTGCAGGAGTTTCTTACAACTCGAAATTATTTCACGGATTGGGCTAAAGATGGTCAAGAAGGATGGGAAATGTTTTTAGCAAATGACTACGACCTGTGCATTTTCGACGTGATGATGCCGAAAAAAGATGGTTTTGCCTTGGCCAAAGAAGTCAGAATGAGTGGCAAAAACGATGTGCCCATCATTTTTTTGACGGCTAAATCAATGAAAGAGGACACGATTCAGGGGTTGAAGTTGGGAGGTGACGACTACCTCACCAAGCCCTTTGATCGTGAAGTTTTACTCGCTAGAATCGAAGCCGTCTTAAGACGTTATGAAAAAACATCAGCTAAGGTTAATGGCAGGGAAAAGGAATCGATCTTCAAAATAGGAAATTATACCTTCAATTACGACCTACAACAACTCAGTCTAAATGGGGAGCAAGTTAAACTAACCAGTAAAGAGTCCGAACTACTCAAATTATTCTGCGAAAACCTCAACCAACCCATTGGTAGAAGCTTTGCACTAAAAATGATTTGGGGGGATGACTCTTACTTCAATGCTCGTAGCATGGATGTTTACATCACCAAACTAAGAAAGCACCTAAAAAAAGATCCTAACGTCCAAATCATTAATCTTCACGGTGAAGGGTTTCGGCTGGTCGTGGAATAGCAACTACGTTTATATACAGGGATTGGCTAACTTTGTTGGTAAAAACAGAAATACTCAATTATGACACATATACTTCGTCGTCCTCGTCGAAACCGAAAATCCGGTGCAATTCGGGAAATGGTTCAGGAAACGCGTCTCTCAATCAGCGATTTAATCTATCCTATGTTTGTGGTGGATGGGACGGGGATCCGAACGGAGGTCTCTTCCATGCCTGGCATTTATAGGCACTCGATCGATTTACTTTTAGAAGAACTTAAAGAACTTCAGGACCTGGGCATTAAGGCGATCGATTTGTTTCCCAATTATCCCGAAGAAAAAAAGGATCGCATGGCCACTGAAAGCTATCAGGAAAACACTTTCTACCTACGTGCCCTAACGGCGGTGAAAGAGCATTTCCCCGATATCGCCCTAATGACGGATGTAGCGATGGATCCCTACAGCAGTGACGGTCACGACGGGGTAGTCGTAAACGGAGAAATATTAAATGATCCGACCTTAGAAATATTGGGAAAAATGGCACTCGCTCAGGCAAAGGCCGGTGCAGACATCATTGGTCCGAGTGATATGATGGACGGAAGGGTAGGGTATATACGTCGATTACTTGACGATGCTGGGTTTACCCAAGTCTCAATCATGTCATATACGGCAAAATACGCCAGTGCTTTTTACGGACCCTTCCGCGATGCACTGGAGTCGGCTCCCAAATTCGGCGATAAAAAAACCTACCAGATGGATCCGGCCAATCAGCGTGAAGCCTTAATTGAAGCCCAATTGGACGTAGAAGAAGGTGCGGATTTTCTGATGGTCAAGCCTGCTCTTTCATATCTGGATATCATCCGACTACTCAACGAAAATTTCGATATACCCATTGCTGCATACAACGTTTCAGGCGAATATGCGATGATCAAAGCAGCCGATCGAAATGGTTGGTTGGATGGCAAACGAATCGCACTGGAAGTCTTGCTTAGCATACGTAGGGCAGGAGCCAAGGTAATATTGACCTATTTTGCCAAAGAACTTGCTCGGGAATTAGCCTGACCGTCTAAGTCAGGCTATTGAGCGCACGATCCAGGTGGACATATCCTCCGTCGACGTGAATAATTTGTCCAGTAGTGTG